>JAHEXQ010000070.1:8023-12502 GCA_023252035.1 Actinomycetes bacterium | reverse complement strand
TGAAGATCACGTGCTAACGGCGCCGTTTCGAGTGAGCGGTTTACTTAAGTCTCGGCGTAGGCAAGGCTGGCCGAAGCGAAATTGCTAGAAAAGCTATCCGGGAGGGTGGGGAAAGTAAGCTCTATTGACCTTACTAAAGCTAAACTCTTTGAAACGTAGAATGCCACTGTGAGAAAGATGATTAATTGAAATAAGCCTCCAGAAATGAGAACTAAGAAAAACGCAAGAAATTTTTGGCCCGAAACGGGACCACTCATGTATGCATATTCGATTATGGGGACGGCTGCTACCCAGAATAGGGCCATCTCGGTTACTGGAGTAGAACCCATTGAAATACGATCTGGGCTTAGCTTATGTTTTACTATTCGGCTAAACTCGGAACTCCAAATGAACGTTCGCGTATAATAGATGGAATTTCCAAGAAATAGCCCGAAAATGATAACCGCGATATCGAAGTAAAAAACCGCCGTTTGGGCATTAACGCTACCAGAGATCAGGAACGCCATTGATATCATTAGAGGAATCATGAAAAAGGGAAGAATCGATAAATAAGTGTAGACTACCCAGTTAAATGCTCCTGAATCAGACTCACGGATCTCTTTGAGCACGCCCAATGCGAAAACTGCACCAACGAAGAAGAAGCCCAGAAAAGTCGCTGATATTTGAGCGAAAAGCTTCATGCGGTCTAGGACGTCGGCCGGTGACATGCTCACCTTCCCTCAGCTTGGTCTTGGTGTACGCGGGGCATCAGTTACAACTTGGGGTTCTTGCCGCGTTTCGGGTCGTTGCATCCTTTTGGGCATCTCCAATAGTCTTCAGCCAGACGTTCGCCCGTAGCCGACCAATAAATATGCCATTGTGTACCACACACTTCGCATTCAAGCGTACCGGAGTCCCTGTCAACTAACCTAACATGAGCCTTCTTCAGCTTCCTGTTGAACTCGACCATTTCGGAAGCCCCCTCTGCGATTATTGCGGAACTTGTATCGCGTAATAAACCTCTACGCTCGCAACCGGGTATTTCGGCGTAAAACCGGTCAGCTCAAACGCAGTTGTTCCTGGGGATACGCTGTTCAAGGTCTGCTGCATCATGCCTGCAGGAGTTCCATCAGCAGCAAGCAGAATCCCACGAACCGCTACGGCGTCAAGCACAGCCCCCGCATAAGTGAATTGTCCAACGGCCTTGCCCATGCTGTATTGACCCGGGAAATATCCAGCCTGGGTAGTCGTAAACACCGATGCGTCGTTCGGAATTTCGGCCCATTGTATTCCGGAAACCTTAATCTCTCCGCGCACAGGGGTCCCGGTGGGATCGCTAATCGCCGCAGACGCTACCCAACGCCCTGGCGGATATACGGGTGAAAGAGCGTTAGACTCATTACCTATAACATCCCCTGCAGCGTCATAGAGGGTCATGGATAGACCTTTGCCAGTGCAGACTTTCGCCGTTTTGTTCTCCAAGTAGCCAATAACATACCAAGTATTCGTGTATTGGTTTGAGCAGTCTACAGCCGTTACGCGCGATATCACTAGATCGGCATCGGTTGGGCCCGTCGGTTTAGATGCGTCGCCAACGCCGGATGCCTGGTCCTGCGCGCCACACCCCACGACAGCGACCATGACTCCGATAATCAAGATCAATGCCCATTTCCCCTTCATTGCTATGTCCCTTCTATTAGCCCGATGGTTGTCCATATTCTACCATGTTCGGAAGACACTCCTGGACAGAAGGAAGGCCGGACGGCCGGTGGCTTATCTCGGAATCGAATTTAGCCGTTCTTCCTCTCGCTCTCCCTCCAGTATCCAGCGTCAATCTCAACGCTGACGCCGATGTAAGGTGGCCATGAAGGACCTGTGATGATCGAAAAACTCTTTACGGATGGATGCGAGACCGCTAAATCCGTAGCCTCATCAAGGACGGAATTCAAGGCATTGCCCCAATTCTCGGCCTTAAATTGCGCGGCACTCTGGGAGCCGCCTTTACGCACCTGATCGTTCATGTCCTTGTTTATTCGTGCCACTTCCAGCAAAACTGTTTGCAGTGCATCTCGAAAGCTAACCTCTACCATCATCTCCCTACCTCCTTAAACTCTCGTCCCTTATTCACCATGGTAACAAGAACGTGTGACAATCCCGGATTGCAGGTTTGGGAAGGTTTTTGAAGGGTCTCCTAGCCAGTTATTATCCAAAAAGGCGGGAAGGGGCTTTCCACTAAGTGGAAAACCCCGATTCAACTGGAGCGGAAGACGGGACTTGAACCCGCGACCCTCACCTTGGCAAGCAGCATCGTCGCTTGTTCCTGCCTAATCTTATCTTCCCACAATGCGACTGCGTCTCGGCAGTCTGTAGCCCTCAATGGTGGCCGCTCACGCTGCGACTGGCATCCTGAGATAACAGATTCTAAAAGGGCTATCTCTTCTTAGCCAAATATTAGCCAGAGGGCATAGAGAAGGGGCGCCGATTGGATCGACACCCCTTCTGAACTGGTAGCGCATGCGGGATTCGAACCCGCGATCTCCGCCTTGAGAGCATGTAGGTCGAAAAATCAGTTCACTTCTGGAATTTGCTCTGGCATATACGATACAAATACGATACAAATCCTTGACAGATTTTCACCTTCTCACTATTATTGATCTTGTATAAGATAACATGTATAAGTTAAACGAGATTGAGGGGGAACGATCTCGATGGCGGTAAGGATCATAAGCACGACCGAGTTGAGGTCCAAGGCTGCCGAGGTGGTGCAGGGATTGAAACGCGGTGACGAGTTTCTGATCCAGCACTACACCGAGATCGTCGGATATATCACCTCCGAGGTTCCCGATTTAGACAGGGATAGAGTTCGGGGGGCAAGGAGAAAAGCGAGAGGAAGCGGTTCGGATGGCGACGAGGATTATTAGCACCACGGAGCTGAGGTCGCGTGCGGCGGATATGGTCCTGGGTCTGCGGCGCGGTGACACGTTCCTTATACAGCACTACAACGACATCGTGGGCTACGTAACGCCCGAGATTCCGGAAGAGCTTAAGGCAAAACTGGGACTCAAGAAGATGAAGCGCCAGGAATCCTTCAGGGTAGTTGAATAGGTAGTCCTCAAAGACATTCCTCTGGACAGGGAAGGCACGGTCTCGCCGTGCCGCGAAGCCCCCCAACAGGTAGCCCCGTTCTTTCGGAGGTCCCTCAGTGGCTCTGGTATCAGCGACCAGGGGCGAGGAAGCCCAATCCACCGTGGAGTTCGCCCTGGTTCTGCCCATTCTGCTCATCGTCGCGCTTCTTTTCGTGCAAGCTGTCATGGTCCTGCACGCCCAACTGGTCGTGACGGGGGCCGCCCGGGAGGCGGCCCGCCGTGGCGTGGAAACCGCTTCTGAAGCGGAGATCAGGGGTGTAGCCATGCGGGCCGCAGCGGGCCTCTCTACGGACCGCCTGGATATAGCTGTCGATTCGGGTCCGCGTGTGCGAGGCGAGTGGATAAAGGTGGACGTGGCTTATGAGGTGCCGGTGGTTATCCCGGCGATCGAAAAGCTATTCCCCGACTGTATTCGGGTTGAGGGCAAAGCGAGCATGCGCATCGAGAACGACCATGAAGACGGAACCTTGTAGGCTGTCCGAAGAGACCGCCGCCATCACGCTTGTTTCCGCCGCGCTCATATTCGTCATGTTGCTCGCAGGCGCCGTTCTCTTCGACGTGATGGTCATCTACCGGGCTAAGGGCGAAGCCCAAACCGCAGCAGACGCAGCGGCGAAGGCGGCCGGCCTCGAGCTGACACCCTGCTTCGGCGTCGGCAACGAACCGGAGGCAGCGGCAGCCCGGTTCGCCGAGATGAACGGAGCGCAGCTACTGGCGGTTGAGACCGAGGGGGACGCCCTGCGAGGATGTGTGAGAGTCCGGGTCAGCAAGGCCTGCCATCCGCTGTTCATCTCCCTCGGCCGGACCATCTCCGTGACCGCCGCGGCCACCGTTTATCTCGATCCCTTTGGAGAATAGAGGAGTTCCTTGCTTCCGGCTAAACCTTTTCGTGACTACGCCGCGGAGGAAGCCCTTGAGCTCGCCGCCCAATGTACGTGGCCTAGCCGTAAATATCTGCTGCAGGAATTCGAAGCGAACTGTCGGGATTGGCTAAAGGAAACGAAGAAACCGCTGACGAAGAGGATTTTCACTGAGCTAACCGACTTGATAATAAATGCCGCGTGCAGCGAGATATGGTTTTACCTGTATGAAGGGACCGAGGCGCAATTTGCTATAATGGCAGATATCAGGATAAAGGGCTGGGGCCTTAAAAGCGTTGCCCTTATAGTTGATCCGGCAAAAGGCTGTTTTATCGGTCTTTGGAAGATCAAGAAGCAGGGCTACTTGCGCAGTCGGCCGAGTTCTTGGCGAATAAGGTGATGGAAGTGCTAGATGATGAATTGCTCGATGATATCGAATACTTGGCACGTGGGACGACATGGTTAAGAAAGCATCGGTTGACCTACGAGCTTTA
>JAHEXQ010000070.1:0-8013 GCA_023252035.1 Actinomycetes bacterium | reverse complement strand
GGATGCCTGGAATGACCTGGGTAAGAAACAACAGGAGACCGCCCGTACTTTCGATCGCGAAGTCTTGCGCCACGTTGATTGGTTGCTGAACGAAGAACCGGATCTCCCCCATGTAGGCACTAGAATGGGCATCGACCGTAAGTATTGGTGGTGGTACCTGCATGAGATAAAGGCCGGCACCATGAAACCACCGTCTGACCTTAAGGGCGCGGCTTAACTACTGATAGCTCTCTAGAAAATGAAGAACGGAAAGGTCTCCACTTTCCAGGTGCCCTTTTCCCGCACCAGCGTCACGTCAGCGCTCTCCGATTGAAGATTTCCCCGCGTTCCGAACTCCACGGTTACATTGACCTGGGCTTCATTGGCGTTAGGGAAGCTGATGGCGTCGGGGGAGAACTCATAGGAGCGGGCCGTTCCGAATATGCCCGAGAATTCAGCCGCGGTCCACGGTTTGTTCAGTGCGTGGTCGGCCAGGAACTCCGAGCTCAAGTTGTTGAAGATATAGCTGGTATTGCTGTCTATGCAGGCGTTCAGGAAGTACTTGAGCTGCATCTCCACCGCCGCCCGGTCGGCGCTGCTGCCACCCGTCCCTTGGGCCACCGAGCTCCAGTCCAGCGCCGTGCAGCCGTCCACTTTCCAGGCTCCCTCGGTCTTCGCAAGCACCAGGGTCTGGCCGGAGGAGGCCGTATTCTCCCCCGTGTCCGCACTGAGGATGATGATCGCGCGGTCGCTCTCCAGGCCGGCGCTCTGACTCGCGTCCATGGTAAGCCGGGTGTACGGTTTCAGCGCTTTCTCCAGTTGTAGCGAGGTCAGGCTGTCCGGCACTCCCTGCCCTTCCTTGTAGGAGGTCGCCAGCATCGCCAGGAGGGAGGCGGCATCCCGGTTGTTGCAGGCATCCACGAAGCGCTGAGCTGTTTCTCCCGGGGTCAGCGCGCTGCTTCCGCAGCCGGCCAGGGCTGCGGCCACCAGTGGCAGGCACGTAAGAGACACAACAATAAGCGTTAGCGGCATCTTCCGAAAGCGTCTCATGGCAAGCAGATTATAGCGCAAAATCCAGGTCACCCGGCATGGATGAAAAGGCCCGGCTGTCCGTATCTACGGGTAGAGGTGACGAAACGTGCAGACGAATCACGCAGAGCTCAGAACAGCAGCCAGTTCGGAAGTCCGCATCGATCCCCTATTCCCCAAGTCAACCATGCTGCGCAACCTGCTGGCGCGGGAAAGCAGGGAAGGCTGTACACCCCGGCTGTGCGGGCAGGCCGGGCCTGGGCGCCGAGGGCGGTGAGCCGGTAGCTTTTCCGAAAGTCCCTTTTTCATGCGGAACAGGGCGTCCGGCCCGCCTCCACCGTCGTTGACTTTGCGAAAATCGGGGGAATAATATAGGCGGTGAGACCGGATTCCATTTAAGGAGGTTTTCAAGAGATGCTGGCACTTTTCCAGAGCTTCGGACTTCCCGAGCTCGGTGTGATTTTGCTCATCGCGCTGATAATCTTCGGGCCGTCCAAATTGCCCCAGATCGGTAAGTCCATAGGCAAGGCCCTGCGCGAATTCCGCGAGTCTTCCAGTGAGGTCGGGAAGGCGATCCAGGAGGGCATCGAGGAAGAAGAGAAAAAGGAAGCCAAAGCGTCGGCCAAAACGGATGAGAAAGAGGCCAAGGAATAATCCTGCCTGGTTCCTTCCTCAAAGCATCCCTGCCGTAATCCCATCGGGAGATTCTCTTGAGCGATATGCGCATGACCTTCTTAGACCACTTGGAGGAGCTCAGAAGGCGGATACTTGCAGCCCTTCTATCTCTAGCGGCAGCCTCGGCTGTCGGCTACATCTATGCGTGGCCCATCCTGGATATACTCAAGAAACCCGCCGTAACCCAGGGCATCAATATAGACCTCTACTATATGACCGTGCTCGAGCCCTTCATGCTGAAGTTCAAAATAGCCCTGTACGCCGGGCTTATGATATCGCTGCCGGTCATCATCTACGAAATACTGGCTTTCATCGCGCCGGCTCTTAAGAAACGCGAGCGTCGGCTCATGTTCAGCTCGCTCTTCTTCATCACCTTCTTTTTCGCGGTCGGCATGGTCTTCTGCTACTACTTCATCATGCCCACCGGCATCAAGTGGCTGATAAACCAGTCCAGCGGCCGCATAGCTCCCATTCTCTCGGCGGGCTCCTATGCCTCGCTCGCGGCCTGGTTACTTATCGCGCTAGGCATCGTCTTCGAGACGCCCCTCGTCGTGTTCCTGGTGGTGAGGATGGGCATAGTCGACGCCAAGACGCTTCACAAGAACTGGCGCTGGGCGGTCATCGCCACTACGGCTTTTGCCGCGCTCATAACGCCGGACTGGAACCCCATTACCATGATTATGGTGGCGGTGCCCATGTTCGCTCTCTACGAGGGCAGCGTGGTTCTCGCGTCGCTGAAACGGAAGAAGGCCAGGGTGAGCAAGGGGGACTGGAGAGACCGGCTCTGGGACGCGTGGGTGGGTAAGAAAAGCGATGATGACAGTGCCGCCGAAGGCCAGGAGGGATGAGATGGGCAGGCCTTCCTTCATAATCTATTTGCGCCGCAATAACAGGAGGGACATAGATGGATGACGAGATTCGCCAGTCAAAGCTGACCAAGAGCGCGATCACGGCCGCCATGCGGGAATATGGCGCCGAACGGCCGGAGCTTAAACCCGTCATGAGATTTTACCGGGAGATATTCGGTATTCAGAAGCGCCATGCCGACGGCCTTCCCCTGCAGTTCCCCAAGCTGTCGCGGGAGGAGATACAGCGCCGCTTCGAAGCGAACAAGCAGCTGCTCAAACCCCAGGATCTGAAGCCGGCCCCGGCGGACCTGCGGGACATCATGCGAGATATCTGCGCGATGATTGAGACGAAAAGCCCCAATCCGCCGGAAGGGCTTGAGCCCTTTATAGAAGGCGAGCTCCTGGATGACGAGTGGCTCACGGCTTTCAAGGATGCATACCTTGCGGGCAGGTCGCGCAACTTCGCGCGCGAAGCCCGAAAAGCTGGACTGGAGCCGGACCTGGCCACGCTCATCGCGCACACCTCTCTGGCTCCCTTCTACTGGAAGCAGGCCGCGGGTGTCCGCCCGCAGCTCTCGCTGAACCAGGTGGCATCGGGTGCGTGCCCCATCTGTGGCGCACGGCCTGTTATGGGCTTCATCCGGGCCGAAGACGGCCTGCGGGTGCTGGAGTGTTCGCTCTGCGGGACCAGGTGGGGCGCGCCGCGCATGGCCTGCGCCTTCTGCCGTACGCAGGACCGGACTAAATTGCGGTATCACTTCGCCGAGGGCGACGGTGCCCGGCGGGTCTATGTGTGCGATAACTGCAAGGGATATCTCAAGGTGACGGACATGTCCGGGCACGCGGGCGACCTTATCATCGCCATAGAGGATATGGCCACCGCTTACCTGGACGGCGTGGCTCAGGAGAGGGGCTACCACAGGGCTTGCAGTACCGTTTTCGGTTAGCGAGAACGTCGCACCGTCCCGAGTACGAGCAGACCACCTGTTGACCGCCGTTTGAAACTTTTTATATAATGGGGCCGCTTTCGCCGGGCTCGATGTTTGTCACGAGTTCAGCGGCGAGTTTCCTTGAAAAACTGAATAGTCTTGCTTACACCCTGTAAGTCCATAAAGCGCACTTAACAGATACCAAAGTCGCAGGAATTTAGGAAAGTGGGGGGAAATCTATGGAACTTACCCGCAGGGGCTTCTTGAAGTTATCCGGCGCGGGATTGGGAGGCCTTGCCCTTTCCCAACTGGGCTTCAGTACGCCCGCCCTCGCATCAGGTGGGGATCTCCGGATTCTCACTGCTACCGAGTCGACGACAGTATGCCCTTACTGTTCCGTTGGATGCTCGGCGATAGTCAGCGTCATGAACGGAAAAGTGGTGAATGTCGAAGGTCTCGCCGAGAGCCCCATCAACCGGGGCACTCTCTGTTCCAAGGGCAATTCGCTCTTCCAGGTGTCCAACAGCGACCGGCGCCTACAGAAGGTCCGTTTCCGGGATGCCGGCGCGGACGGCTGGAAGGAGATCAGCTGGGAGAAGGCCATCGAAGATATCGCCGCCTACATTAAGGAGACCAGGGACGCCAACTTCGTTACCACCCAGAAGAACGCGGCCGGCAACGACGTTACCGTGAATCGCACCAAGGCCATTGCGAACATGGGCGGCGCCGCGCTGGATAACGAGGAACTACACCTTATTGCAAAATTCGCTCGCTCTCTCGGCCTGGTGTATGTAGAACACCAGGCTCGAATATGACACTCCGCCTCGGTCGCCGGTCTCGGCGCCACGTACGGCAGAGGGTCAATGACCAATCACTGGGTGGACCTGAAGAACTCGGACGTGCACATGGTCTGCGGGTCCAACCCGACGGAGAACCACCCGTGTGCCTGGAAATGGGTGGAGGAATCCCGGACTAAGCTGGGGGCCAAGGTCATCGTGGTGGACCCTCGCTTCACGCGGACGGCTTCCAAAGCCGACATCTTCTCTTTCCTGCGGCCTGGAACCGATATAGCCTTCTTCGGCGGGCTTATCAATTACGCGATTGGGAAGAACTACATCCAGTGGGAATACGTGCAGAACTACACCAACGCCCCCTTCGTGGTCGATCCCTCCTACAGCTTCGACCAAGCCACCGGCCATTTCAACGGCTGGGATGCCGAGAAGAAAGCGTACGGCGCAGCCGCTGCCATCTGGAAGTGGGTTTACACGGACGCTGCGCAGACGACACCGGCGCGTGTGGCGCTGGTGGATGTGGACAACATGCCCGCCGCCCGCGGGAAGCCCGTGGGCCCGGTGGACGGCAACGGCAACTTCATACCTCGCCGGGACGACCCGCTCTTCGGGCAGACGGTCTTCGCTGCGCTCGAGCAGCACTACTCACGCTACACGCCCGAGATGGTCGAGGCTGTCACGGGTATGCCCAAGGACAAGTTCACGCAGATTGCGGAGTTGTACTGCGGCACGACCTATAAGAACGACAAGAGCGGAAACCTGCAATATGCCATGGGGCTCACCCAGAGCACCGTTGGCGTGGAAAAGATACGCACTTTCTCGGTCCTACAGTTGCTCCTGGGCAACACGGGACTTCCGGGCGGCGGCATCAACGCGCTGCGCGGCGAGTCCAACGTGCAGGGTTCCACGGACTACGCTCTGCTCTACCAGTACCTGCCGGGCTATCTGCCCGCCCCCGAAGCCGACAAACTGAACAGCCGGGCCGCCTTGAACGCCAACTACGGCGCGGACAAAGTGAGCGGTTTCTGGCTGAACGAGCCCAAGTGGTTGAGCAGCCTGCTGGTCTCGTGGTACGGGAAGTATGCGAAGGAGAACCTGGACCGGGCTTTCGATCTCATTCCCAAGAAGGAGAAGGCGGGTTCCGACTATTCGCACATCCCGCTCTTCGAAGCGATGTACGCCGGGACCATCAAGGGCCTCATTACCTGGGGGCAGAACCCGCCGGTGGGAGGACCGAACGCCAACCTGGAATCGGCGGCCATGGACAAGCTGGAGTGGTACGTGGCCGTGGACCTCTGGGACACGGAGGCCATGAATTTCTGGCGCCGGCCCGGTGTGAAGCCGGGGGAAATCAAGACGAAGGTCTGGGCGCTGCCCGCCGCGTCCTCCATAGAGAAGAGCGGCTCGGTATCCAATTCCGGTCGCCTCGCCCAGTTCCGCTGGAAAGCGGTAGAGCCTCCCGGAGAGGCCAAGAGCGACCTCTGGATAGTGGACGAGCTGATGAATAAGCTGAAGGAACTCTACGAGGCGGATACCAACGCGCCTGCGCGCGAGGCCATCACCGAGCTTTTCTGGGACTACGAGAGAGATGCCGAGGGCGAGATAGAGGTGGAGAATATCGGCCTGGAGATCAGCGGATTCACCTATCCCACCGACGTCAAGGACACCAAGGACTTCTGGGATAAGGCACGCAAGGCCCCGGTGGCCAGCTTCGCCGCTCTCAAGGACGACGGCTCCACCGCCTGCGCCAACTGGATATACGGCGGCATCTGGTCTTCCGAGGCCGACGCAGCCAGCTATGCCGACAAGGTCGGCGTGCCCAAGGAGCAGGTCTCCCGGTACCGGGCGACCTGGCAGTCGCAGTTCGAGGGCAAGAAGATCTTCGCGGATCAGGCCGAGATGGGCATTTACCCCATGTGGGGTTACTCCTGGCCATTGAACCGCAAGGTCATATACAATCGCTGCTCCATGGACGTGAACGGCGAGCCCTGGGGCAAGAACAAGGCCTTGGTTCGCTGGAACGGAGCCGGCTGGGACAGGTACGACGTGCCCGACTTCACGGTGGCCAACCCGGACACCAGCGTCGCGGTGCCGGCGGTATCCGCCGCCGCTCCCTTCATCATGAACAACGATAAGGGCGCCCAGGTGGGCAAGGTCTTCACCAACGCAACGAAGGAAGGGCCGTTCCCGGAGCACTACGAGCCCCGGGAGAGCCCCGTGAAGAACCTCATGAACGGAGCCCAGTGGAACCCGGCCATCGTCTCGGAGTATCAATCCGCCAAGGATGATCCTGCGAAATACGGCTTCGCGGAGGTGGGTAGCAAAGACTATCCCTACATCGGGATAACCTACCGCGTAACCGAGCACTGGCAGGCTGGGGCGATGACCCGCAACCTGACCTGGTTGAGCGAGGCGATGCCCGAGATGTTCGTGGAGATGTCGGAGAGCCTGGCGGGTAAGCTGAGCATCAAGAACGGCGATAAGGTCGAGGTATCCAGCGTGCGCGGCAAGGTGCAGGGCGTCGCCATAGTCACCCTGCGCATGCGAGCATTGACCATTGGCGCGAACGGCTCGAAACAGGAAGTCGAGGTGGTGGGCTTGCCCTGGCACTACGGCTACATCGGGGACTTCCCGGGCGGACCGGAGCGCGGGAAGATACCCCCACGCAGTTATGCGGCGAACCAGGTGACGCCTCATGTCGGGGATGCCAACACCACCATCCCCGAGTACAAAGGGTTCCTGGTGAACCTGAAGAAGGTGAAGTGAAATGCCCAAAGCGATACTCTTCGACGCCAGCAAATGCTCGGGGTGCCGGGCCTGCCAGATTGCCTGCAAATCCTGGAACCAGAGGGGTGCCACGTACACGACGAACACGGGCAGCTACGAGAACCCGCCCCAACTCACCTCGGAGTGCTGGATGAGGATCAAGTTCAACGAGGTGGATGCCGGAACGGCGGACACCCCGGACATCAAGTGGCGTTTCACCAAGTACCAGTGCATGCACTGTGAGGAGGCGACCTGCGTGAAGGTATGCCCCAGCGGTGCGACGGCCAAGCACAAGGTAACCAGCGGAGACGAGGAGGCTTACGTGGTGATGACCGATGCCGCCAAGTGCGTCGGCTGCAACTACTGTGTGGCCACCTGCCCCTTCAAGGCCTGCCGTTACGGCGAGGCCGACAAGAGCGTCTTCCGCTGCGTGATGTGCTTCGACCGTATCAGCAACGATGCGGCGAGCTTTCCCCATATGCAGCAGTTCGGAAAAGAGTGGACGGAAAAGATGCAGGCCGAATTTCCGCGGAACATCCCGGCCTGCGTTCAGACCTGCACCACGGGGGCGCTCAGCTTCGGGGAACGCGAGGACCTTATCAAGAAGGCCAAGGCGCGCGTTGATTACCTGAAGAAAGAGAAGAAGGTGGCGGGTGCCCAGACCTACGGCATCGACCCGGTGGGGGGCGTAGGGACGCTCCGCTACCTCTACGTGCTGGAGGATTCCCCGGATGCCTACGGACTGCCGACGGATCCGAAAGTGCCCGCGGGAGTGGAGGGCTGGAGCCTGCTGGCCAAGCCCATGGGCGCCTTCGCCTTGGGCGGCATGGTCGTGGCCGCCGCCCTCAACTATGTAATCCATCGCCGGAACGCCGGCCTCGAGAGCAAGGAAGAGGGGGTGTAGAGAGTGGCACACGCTGAGATCAACACAGACTACAAGACCTTCAAGGGAGGTATCCATCCCCCCTACAACAAGGAGCTGGCCAACTCCAAGCC
>JAHEXQ010000069.1 GCA_023252035.1 Actinomycetes bacterium | reverse complement strand
AAGGCGCAGACGGTCGAGGACGTGGCGCTGGCGCTGGAGGAACTGCACAAGCGGAAGATATTCGTGCACGGCATGTTCGTCATCGGGTCGGATGCTGATACCCCCGCCACGGTGGTCGAGACGGTGCGTTTCGCCAACAAGGCCAGGTTGGATAGCGTGCAGTTCATGATCCTTACCCCCATGCCCGGAACCGCGCTATACAGGGAACTCGCCGAGCAGGAGCGTATCTTCGACCATGACTGGGAACGCTATACCGGTCTTCACCCGGTCTTCTACCCGAGGAACATGAGCCCCGCGAGGCTCCAGTTCGAGACGATGCTGAGGGCTTACCGCAAGTTCTACTCGGTCTGGCAGTGCTGGAAGATGGGCTTGAGATTCCAGTGGAAAGACATGGCTGTCCGGATAATCGGCCACCGCATGCTCGTTGCGTGGCGCCAGTACAACCGCAACGTGGTCAAGAGCCTCAAGAAGATCTACCGGCAGGAGAAGAGCGGGCTCATACCTCCAGCCTCGAGTTCACCTTCTCAACCAACTCGTTGACGAAGGACTTGGCGTCCTCCAAGCAGACAGCCGAGGTATCCCGGCCTGCCTCCCACTCCAGGCTCTCCTCCGTGCGCTTGCGGAGATCGTTTATGATGACGAGAGCGCGCCGGTTTTCCTTGGTTATCTCGAGGGAATCCGCGACCCGGGCCTTGAAGGCGTCGAGGATATCGAAGGTGCCCGAGGAAGGCTGCTCCAGCGCGGCCAGGGCGGCGCGCACAGCGTAAACCATGGCGAAATAGGCACGCGATATGGCGTCAAGGGGCAGCTCCTCACGCCCCAGGGCCTCGGCAGCGGAAAGGCTCTTCACTGCGCGCAGCATCCACGTGCGGGCCTCATCCAACTCGCTCATCGCATCATCCCGGCCCGCGGTCTGACCGGTGCACCGTGGCGGGGTCCCAGCCCTCGGAACAAGGGATGCATAGCCGCCGTCCCTCCACAGAGAGCAGGCGTGTCTCCATGACCGGTTCCCCGCAGTTGTCGCATAGAATCGAGGTCAGGATCTGCGCGGGCGGCGGCAGCTCCAAGGCCACTTCGTCCACCCAGTACATATCCTCCTCCCGCGCATCCATGAACTGCTCTATTTTGGCCTGCCGCAGCTCGGCGCGGCTCAGCTCCTCCGGGTTGCGGCCGGCCAGGTCCGGTGGAGCCATTGGCTTCAGGCTCACGCGCACCGCCCGTCCCAAGTCCGCCCGGCGGGCGAAAGTGAAGACCTGCTTGCCGTTATCCCGGCAGAAGAGGTTGCCCTTGCCGAAAGTGCAGCCGGTAAGGACCTGCACCGCATCTACACCGCACGCGCTGTTCTCCACCACACATACAAGTTCCTCGTCGTAGGCCCGCTCCAGCCCGAAGGTTCGCATGGCGATCCGGGCCGCCCGGTACCCGATGAGGATTCCGGGACAGAGGTGCCCGTGAAAAGCCACCACGGCGCTCAGGTCCTCCGGCAACACGGACGATATATCCGGCATAGTTCCACCTCCTGCGTAGCTTGCTTACAGGTTGAGTTTATACTGTTCCGTTCCCTGGGGTAATATATGATTGGATGTATCAGGAAAGCAATCATCCTGGAGGACGCGCGTGATATACACGGTGACGCTGAACCCCACGCTCGACATCACCTACGTGGTGAAGGACCTGCAGCGCGATGAGACCAACATCGCCAGCCAGGTTCTGAAAGGCCCCGGCGGCAAGGGCATCAACGTCTCCCGCGCCCTGCACAACCTGCGGGTCGATTCCCTGGCGCTGGCCCTCATCGGGGGATTCACCGGCACCGAGGTCGAGTTCCTCCTCCACAAAGAGGGGTTGCTCCTCTGGCTCGTGCGCATAGCCAGCGAGACCCGCACCAACGTGGTCATCATGAACCAGAAGGACGGCACCCAGATGAGCATCACGGCCCAGGGCCCCCGCATCAAGCCGGTGGAGCATCAGACGCTGGTGCGCATCCTCGACGAGATAACCCAGGCCCCCGGCCACCTGGTCCTCTCCGGCTCGATACCGCCCGCGGTGCACCCGGACATCTATGATCACCTCATCCGGAGCGCGAAGGGCAAGGGCCTCATCACCGTCCTGGACACTTCCGGCGAGCCGCTCCGCGCGGGCATCATGGCCGGTCCGCATCTCATTAAGCCGAACCGCCACGAGCTGGAGAACCTGGTCGGGCGCAAGTTGTCTGAAGAGAAAGAGTTGCTGGAGGCGGCCCGCAGCATCGTGGCCAGCGGCGTGCAGACGGTGGTGGTCTCCCTGGGAGAAGAGGGCGCCCTGATGGTGGATACGGAGAGGGCCTGGCGGGGAAGGGGCCCCGTGATACAGGGCAAGGATACCGTGGGGGCGGGAGATTCCATGGTCGCCGGCTTGCTCATGGGCATGCTCCAGGCCAAGCCCCCCGACGAGATATTCCGCATGGGCTTAGCCTGCGGCACGGCGGCGGTAATGTCGCCCGCACAGCAACTCAGCAAGCCGGGCACCTTCAAGCGCGCTCTACCGGGCATCAAGGTCGAGGAGATAAAGCGGAAGAAATAAGAGATCGTCTTCTACAGAATAGCCATAAAACCTTCCGCGCCAACGCCTGCCTGGCGCAGAATGAGCCTTAGGCTACCTCTATCGAAGCTCGGAGTGTAGCGGCACTACGCACTCTCGCGTGCTTTCAGAGGTGTCCTTCCCGAGGACTACATGACTTCCCCGCTGTCTGTTCCGGATAAATCCGAGAAGCTCCGGCGACATGATTGCCTCGTTTCCCGGGACTCGGCGCGATTTAGGCCTGCACCACCTGGAACGTGGTTATGAAAGTATGGGATTTCTCGGCTCCCATTCCGCGCATCTCAAGACGGTTTTCTCGCTAATTTCCCGGGGGTCTACGGACAGCGGCGGTAGGCAGTTTCGGGAACGCCGAGAAGACCGAGGACTTGCTTCTGGAGGTCGGCAAGCTCGGGCTCGAAGAGCTGAACTTCATAGCCGTTATCGGTCAGCGTGTGCCTCTCGACCAGGCTGAAGAGCTTCAGTATCTGCTCCGCGGTCGGCCGGTGGTTGGCACGCTCCTCCGGGTAGAGGGGAATATCGGCGAGGCCCTCCCTCTCCATAGCGTTTCTCATCTCCCGCTCGATGAGCGCACTTACGAGCAGGCCGACGAAGTAGAGGAAGAACAGTGCCTCGACACGGCCCTCGTCCTTTAAGAGAACCGGCGCTATCTCGAGGACCGACTTCACCTGGGAAAAACGCTTCTAGATCCCGGGCTGGCGCTTGTGCGCTTCGAGGACCTGTTTCGGAGTGAGGGACCTGTCGTTGGTGAGCAGCGGGTACATGCCGTCGCTCTTGCGGTCGTAGGCTATCGCCTCCTCGTCAAGAGCCCACGTTATCTTCCACTTGAGCTTGGTCTTCCTCACGAACTTGGTGTCCGGGCCCGGGCGCCCCGGCCTGTCCTGCTTGAAGGAGTGCTCGGGAACGGCACCCAGCGAAACCTTGACGTAGCGCGCTACGCGCAGCCTGTCCCCTATCTCGTCGATTGCCCTTTGCACCTCGTAGCGTGAGCGCTTGCGGGCCCTGGATCCCATCTCCCGCTTAGCGAGATCGGAAAGTTCCTGCTCGGCCGTAGCGATCCTGTCGGCTCGGGACTGGGTCTGCCGCGTGCGAAGAAGGGAGCCCAAGACCCATATCACCGGCCATCCCTCGCCCGAGGGCAGGTGATGCTTCCAGACGAACCAGCGGTCCCGGGGACCTCCCTTCCTGCGGGGGTTCTCCCGGTCGGTCACCTTCTCCCAGGCGGGCTCGTGGTCCTGGATCCAGGCCCGGAACAGCCTGTCCTCTATCCTGTTTCTGGGCAGGACCGTAACCAGGCGGCCGCCGTGGTTGTCTATGTAATCCAGGGCGTCTTCGTTGCAGAGCTTGCCGTCCGCCACGTACAGGAAGTCGTTCCTGCCCACTGCACGGCAGAGCGCCTCCCAGGTCTCTGAGTGGGTGCGGGAGTCGCTGGCGTTTCCCGCCTCGCAGCGGAACTGCACCGGCACCCCGCCATCTTTCGTGGAGGTGAGGATGAACAGGAGCTGACGGAGGTCGGGCCGCCTGTCCTTGGAGTAGCCGTAGGTGATGTAGGGCGCCTTCTTTCCCCGGATGCTCCTGCCCTTGGCCCGGGCGTACTGCCCGCAGAACTTGATGGTGGTGGAGTCGTTGTGGAGCTCATCGAAGGAGAGGGAGAACTCCTTCCCCGCCGCGACCACGATCTCGGTGAGCAGGCTGCCCCTATCCGCGTCGAAGAGCCGGTCAAGAGCCCTGCCCACCATGTCGTCGGTGATCCTTGCGGCCTCTTGCGGCTCGAGTGAGAAGCCCTCGGGGGCGAAGGTGGCCACCACCTCCCCCAGACGGTAGATGGGCTCGCGCTCGGTGATGATGGACCGAAGAAGCACCTCCAGCCTCTTCGCGTACGTAAGGGCGCAGCGGGGATCTTCGGTGGGCACCGCGCGGTCGAGGAGACCATGGAGTCCCAGGCGGCCGGTGAAGTGGTTGATGAGGGGCAGCGGTCCCAGCCGCTCGGTTTTCAGCTCGAAGGTCCTGTCCTGCATGGCCACCCCTTGACATACCCTCCGCGTACTTGCTATATTGTGATAGCAAGTAGCAGCATATGTCAAGGGGGAACATGCCACAGGATGCAGGGAAGAAGAGGAAAGGCGCCGAGCGCCGCATAGAGGAGATCAAGCGGAAGATATCCGGCATGGACCTGGTCTGCTCGGGCACACTGCAGAAGCGCATGAAGACCTGCGGCAGGTCCTACTGCCGTTGCTCGAGCGACCCCGAGGCACTGCACGGTCCATACTACGAGTGGACCCGTTACGTGGATGGCCGCCTCGTCCACAGGACATTATCACCCGAGCAGGCGATGAAACTCGAGAAAGCCATGACCAACCACCGCGGGATACAGGCTCTCCTCGGTGAGTGGAAGCGTGAATCAGCCGAGATCATCCTTGGGACAAAGGGCAAAAAGGCTAGCTGAGCTGGAAACTTAATTCGGAGAAAAAGCCTCGGAGATGTGCGGAATGAGAGTCTCGGCGCAGGAAATTCCTCCAAATAAAGCTCGGCCGCTTCCCTTGAATTAGCGATTGCCTCTTCGATGCCGTGGCCCCGACTCACAGTGCCCACCTCCGGGCACTCTGCAACAAAGATGTACTTCCTTGAATACGACTGCCGTGAAAGTGCGTTCGCCCATTTCAGCACCTCCATTTTGAGGATACATCGTGGTTGTGCCGGTCAAGTGCTGTAGGAGCAGCTCGCGTTTCGGATGCTACGCAAGGGCGGGAGAAGGCGCAAGTGCGCGAGTAGAGATACAGCGTGTCTAGCGCGCCAGGTCCCGGAGATAACAGGCGCGGTAGTCACCGGAGCGAAGTTGTTCGATGAGGCCGGCGTCGTCCTCGATATCCGCCTCGAAGACCGTCACGCACTTCCCCACCCGGTCGGCATCGTGCGCGTCGCTCCCGCCGATGCCCTTCATGCAGTAGCGTTCGCGCAACTTCTCGGCCATCACGTTGCCCCGCTCCTGGTTCCCGCCGTTATGCGTCTCGATGGCGGCGACCGAGTTCATGAGCAGCTCGATGGCCTCCGGCCCGTACCACTTATCCAGGTCGTGCAGGCCCCGGCAGGGATGCGCCGGAACGATTACTCCCCCCACCTTCTGCACCATCTTCTTGAGCGTGCCGAAAGGCGTGAGATGATGGCGCATGCCGTCCGCGAGACCGAAGACGAGCATATCCCCCAGGTCCGTGTAAGCCTCCATGCCCTTGAAGACCTTAAGCCCCGATTCCGCTGCGAGCGCCGCGGTCTCCTCGACGCCGCGCTGCGATGAATGCTCGGTTATGCAGACTCCATCCAGCTTCAGGCGCAGGGCGCGTTCGATGAGGTCCTGGGGTGAGAGGCGGGAGCAATAGGATGCCACGTTGGTATGGACATGCATATCTACGATCAATCGTTTCCCCCGAATTGCTATGGATATTGCGATAGCCGCATTATAACATGGAGCATAGCCGAGAGATTCTGTGCCGCGAGGCCATCCGGGGGAGGTGAAGGCGCTGGATAAGCTGTTGTGCCCGGTCATGTCCGTGGACGACAAATACCGCACTCTTTATGCCGCACTCATGGGCGTCTTCAAGGAAGTTGCGGAGTTCGCGCAGCAGGCGGATATGCCTCGTGATGCCGTGCAAGGCGTCGTTAACGCCGCCTTGCACGGCGCCGGCGTGAGCGCCGGAATCCGGCTGAAGCGCGTGTATCGGCTCGGGGATACCGTGGAGGACGCGGTGAAGATGCTGGTCCTCTTCAATAACGAGGCTATGGCCTATCTTCCCAAGATGAAACAGATCTACGGCGAGATCGGCAAGAACGAGGGCATGCTCATCGTGAAGAACGACCCCTGGTACGACTGGTACTTCAAAGACCTGGGCATCGACTGCGCGCAGACCTGCGGCTCCTTCGAGTTCCCGGGGCTGCTTTCGGTTCTCTCGCCTGACTTGAAAGTGACCGTGGTGCGCGCGCGGCCGCGCGGGGACGACATCTGCAGCTTCCGCATCACCAAAGGCAAGGCTTGAGCCTCATCATCCCAAGCCGGCGCCGTTTCCCGCCATTGCGCGGTAAGAGCCGGCCCGGAGTTCCCGGATAAGATCCAGGTCATCCGCAATGGGCTTCTCAAAATCCGTATAGCACCGCCCCAGTTGCATGGGGTAATGGGCATCACTGCCGCCCACCGCGAAGAGACCGTAGCGTTCCCTCAGGCGTTCAGCCAGCAGGTTGTTCGCGGGGCTGCTTCCGCCGTTGAGGGTCTCCACAGCCACCGCGGAACGCATCAATAGCTCCGCCGGCTCCTCTCCGTAACGGGCATGCAGATCGTCGGAACCACGGCAGGGATGGGCCGGGATGATAAGTCCACCGGCCGCCTCTACCCACTTCACCAGCTCGCCGATGGGCGTGATCCAGTGCAGCGGATCTTCGTATATCCCGAAGACGAGGACGTCACCGGCATCGGTATAGACCTCCATCCCCCGGAAGATCGGGAAGCCCTCCCTCTGCCCCAGCTCCCAGGCGACCTGCGCCCCCAGGCTCTCCTCGTGTTCGGTGATGCAGAGGCCGTCGAGCCCGGCGCGCTTCGCCCACGGTATGAGGTCACCAGGATCGATCATGGAACAGGGCGACGATATCCGTGTATGCACGTGGAGGTCGATGCGCATCAGACGGCTCCCGCCTGCGAGGTACCAGGCTGATCCGGCCGTTTCAGCCCCAGGAGCACCGCGCCCCCGATGATAAGGAGGAACGCGAGCAGACGCAGCATGATCATCTTGAACTGCGTCGGAAAGGGATCCTTGAGGGCCAGCACCCCCACCATTATCGGGATCATGTTAGACAAGCCCGTAACCAGCGGGACGATCAGAAGGGCGCGCCCGCGCTGCAGCGCAACCTGGAAGATAACCTGTGCGAAGATGCTCCCGAGCAAGGCCATGATGGCATAGGAGGATCGCCAGAGGCTCCCCAGGTGATACACGTGCCAGAGATTGCCTACGTCGCTCCAGGCCAGCTTGATGAGCACGGCATTCAGGCCTATGAGGACACCCAAGCCGATGCCCGCGAAAATCGAGGTGTCTTCTCCTGTTCTCGAAAAAGCTATGTAGAAGCTGCGGATGACCAGTCCGGCCAGCACGATTATGAAAAACCAGGTGACTATCGGTCGGTAACTGAAAGCCTCCGAGGGTTTGACCATGGTTATTCCGAGCAGAGTTATGCCCACCAGTATGACGGCGATACCCAACCAGTCCGAGAGCCGCGCCCGCTCCCCCAGGTAGATGACGCTCAGAATCACGAGGAAGCATATACCGGCCGTGTCTATCGGCTCTACGAGCGACAGCGGTGCCAACCCGATGGCTATGATGTGCAGCATTCCTCCCGAGAACTGAAGCCCCTGGGCTTTCAGCCAGGGCCTTGAAGTGATAAAAGCCTTTAGAGTTCTCCAGAGAGAATGCACCTCCAATCTCGGAAGGAGGTCGACCTCACGCTTCAGTAGAAAAACCCCGTAATTCATGCAACAGGTTGAAGCAAGCGCAACCAGCAGTCCGAGTACCAGCATGAGCAGCACACCTCCCGAGTGATATTATGGGTTGCCCCTTCCATGTTTACAACTCGGATGCAAAGGCACGCAGGGTTATTCGGTTCAGACAACCGGCAGCGGTTCGCCCGACTTGTCCTTCTCTCCCTGGAGGCTCAGCAGCACGCGCCCCCCGATGATGAAGAAGAAGGCCAGCAGGCGCAGCAGGATAAGGTTTGCCTCTGTGGGAAAGGGCTCCTTCAGAGCCAGCACGCCCACGACTATGGGGATCATGTTGAAAACCCGTCAACAGCGGCACGGTCAGCATGGTCTTTCCCCTCTGCAAAGCCACCCGGAAGGAGACCTGCGCTGAAACCGAACCGAGAACGGCCAGGACCATGAAGGAGGAGTGGCCGAACCTGCCAGATGATATTGGCTGTATAGGGTGCTCACATCGTGGATAGCCAGCTTGATGAGGACGGCGTTCAGGCCGATCAATACTCCCAGACCCAGGCCGGCAAAGACGGAGGAGTCTCTCTTTTTCCGGAAGGCCAGGAAGAAGCTGAAGGCCACCACCGACAGCAGAAAGACGATGAAAAACCAGGATACCATCGGACGGTAGGAGAAGGGCTGGGTAGCCTTAACCATGGAGAGTCCCGGGAGAGCCAGGCCCACCACTATAACGCTGACCCCCACCCGATCTATCCAGTCCGCCTTCTCATGCGGATAGACCACGGTGAGCACGACTAGGAAGATCACGCCCACGGCCCTTTATCGGCTCCACTATGGACAGCGGCGCGAGGGCTAGAGCCAGCACGTGGAGGCCCCCCGCTACGAACTGCAGGCCTTGCGCTTTGAGCCATCGCTTCGAGGAGATGAAGGCCTTGATGGTTTTCCAGAGGGAATGCACGCCCAACCGAGGAAGCTCATCCACCTCCCTCTTGGCCATGAGAATACCGAAATTCATGCAAAAGGCCGCCGCCGCTGCGGTCAGGATGCCCGAAGCAAGTGTTGAAAGCCTAACCTCCATTGCATATTTTATCGGCATGTTATTCATGTGCTTCAACCCAAACGCCCATCCGATCAACCTGTTCCGGTTTCTTCGCATCCCCTGGTAGTAATGCTAAACTCTCTCTTAGATGCCGGCAGTGGCCAAGAGGTTCATATGGAAAGCGGCCGTATAATCATTTCGGGGCAGGAGTTATGCCGGACCCCAGCGGAGTTGATCGGCAGTCCGCTCTTCCGCCGGGTCCTGGAGGGTTTCCTGGCGCTTCAATACCGGCTGAATACGGAGCTTACCCGCACCGTGGCCGCCTGTGGCGCCGAGAAGCGGCTGCCGGATGGATCCCTCTCCTTCGATGCAAACCGGCTCAGCGAGGTACTCACCCTGCTCATGGCCAATCGCCTGGAGGATGTCGCGGCGCGCCGTCCCGACCTAGCCCCTCTGCGCGGTGCGGGCCTGACCCTACAGGAGCTGGTGGAGGATCTGTACAACTTCTGGCGGAAGACGGAACGCTTCGTGGTCGTGCAGGAGACCTTCCGGGCCGCCAATATCATGACCCGCGACTACCACAACTGGTTCATCCAGGTAGTGCAGAGCTTCGAAGATCTGGTTCGAGAGACCTATCGCCGCATCTCCTATAATGCGTCGGGCGAGTTGCCCATGATCTACCGGCAGCTGCCGAGCGGCGCCGGCGCGGGGCTGCTGGTGGAGCAGATTCCCTGGGACTGTCCGCCCGGGCCCTACCGGCAGCTGGCTGACATCCCGCTGGTTCAACTGGTGGTAATCGAGCCGCCGCTGATCTACTATCCGCGGCGCAACTTCCGGGAGGGCACCTTCCGGAAAGTGGACTATAATCCCCTCTCCGGCGCCCGAGTTTCAAAAGACGAATGGTATTGCTTCCCCGCGAAAGTCGGACTGCTACTCATCTTCATCTACTTCCGCCGCGATTTCCTGTCGCTGGGAACCAGTCTGTCCAACCTCTTCGAGGTGGCCCTGGGAGACGAGGTGATGGAGCGGAAGCCGGATGGTATCCTGGTCTTCGGCCTCGAGGAGGGACTGGCGGAGGAAGACCGCACCGTCTTCTTCGAGGACGAAGTAAGTGGGCTGGTCGTAGGCGGCGTGCGCGGAGGCGAGGAGGTCGATTACTTCGGCTACCTGAAGAAGATGGCCCTGACCCTGCACAATGCCATCATGATCAACCGGGGGATGCTGCCGCTGCACGGAGCCATGGCCCACCTGGTGTTGCTGGACGGCCGTCCGCTGAACCTGGTCCTGGTGGGAGATAGTGGAGCCGGGAAATCCGAGTCGCTCGAGGCGCTGCGGGGCCTGGCGGCCGATAACCTGAGCCAGTTCAAGATAATCTTCGACGACATGGGGGTCATAGGCACCGGCGACAGCGGCGAGGTCCGGGCCTACGGAACCGAGATCGGCGCCTTCGTGCGGCTCGACGACCTCAAGCCGGGCTATGCCTACTCCGAGATCGACCGGAGTATCTTTATGAACCCGCAGCTCAACAACGCGCGCGTGGTCATCCCCGTCTCCACGCATCGAGATATCACGCGGGGCTGCCCGGTGGACCTGTTCCTCTACGCCAACAACTACGAAGAAGTGAACGAGGAACAGCCGGTGCTGGGATTCCTGGATTCCGCGGTGGAGGCCCTGGAGGTGTTCCGCAGCGGCGCCCGTATGGCCAAGGGCACCACGGACGAGAAAGGCCTCATCCATACCTATTTCGCCAATCCCTTCGGCGCGCCCCAGAAGAAGGAGCAACATGAGGAGATAGCACGCCGCTTCTTCTCGCTCATGGCGGGGAGTGGCGTGAGACTGGGCCAGCTCCGCACCCGACTGGGAGTACCGGGGTACGAATCCTCCGGTCCCGAGGCAGCAGCGCGGGCTATTCTCGCCTACCTGTCGGGGGATTGAGGGACGTCCGGCCGGCTTATAGTAGAACGGGCAAGCGCTTCCACGACTGCTGAGGCCTCCGTGAGGATGACATCCTCGCCCGGCGGGACCGTTGCCTGATGCGGCTTCTCGAGGCCTGGCGGCAGCGGGACTGACCCGGTCTAGCGCGGTTCCTGACAGCGGCCGAAGACCGGCTTGCTTTTGGCAAGGAAGGCGGCGACGCCCTCCTGCCCGTCCCGCTGGCCCGAGCTCCAGGCGATGCCCGCCTTCTCCTTCTCCAGGTGGCTCTCCCAGGGTGCGTCGAAGGCATCGGTCATGAGCTGCTTCGCGATGCCGAAAGCGGAGTTGGAGCGCTCCGATAACCGGCGGGCCATACTCACGCTTTCTTCCACGGCCCTGCCGTCCTCGCAGATCGCGGTCACCTTCCCCCAGGCCAAAGCTTGCTCCGCATCGATGGACGCATCAACGCCGGTGATCTCCAGAACTCTCGCCAAGCCCACCAGACGAGGCAGGGTGAAGCTGCCTCCCCCATCCATTCAGAGGCCCCTGGAGATATAGGCCTGGCGCAGCTTGGCCGAGCGCTCCATGTCGCGGCCCCTTTTCTCCCTCTTCAAAAGAGTCCGGCGTGAGTGAATGGACGTTAATACTTAGCGCCCATGTACCATTCCCAGGGAATACGGTAGCGCAACTTCTCCATGGCCTTGCGCCGGGCGCCATTGGGAACGAGGCTGCCGCTGAAGAAGGCATCCGCGGCATGCTCCGCTACCCGCGAAAGCGGCCCAGGGAACTCCGCCAGCCGGTGGTACAGCCAGGTCATAGCGGAGAAGTTCTCCGCCACCAGCTCCACCTGCTCCTGGCTCAAGCCCGGCAGGCGCAGGGAGGAAGCATGGGAAAATATGGTATCGTGCCCGTCCGAGGGCAGCATCCCCATCTCCGCGCACATGCTGTGCAGCACCGTATGCGGGAAAGGATAGAAGACGGTTATCTGCGACATACCGGGCTGGGCCCGGGCATTCAGTTTGACGGTGTCCAGCACCATGGAGAAGGTCTCTCTCGGCAGTCCCATCATATTGAGAGAGACGGTGCCGATGCCGTACTTGCGGCAGAGATGGAAGGCCTCCAGGATCTTCTCGTCGCTCATCTTGCGCCCGAGCACCTCACGCCTCAGCCACTCGTTGCCGCTCTCGATGCCCATGCACACGGTCTTGCAGCCGGCCTCCGCCAGCCGGGCGATGCGCTCCTCGTCGAGCAGGTCCACACGCGAGTTGCAGATGAAGGGCAGCGGCACGCGCTTCTTGTATTCGTCGACGAACTCGTCGAACCAGTCGCGGCGCAGCGTGAGGATGTCGTCGTCGAAGCGAACGTGGTCGGCACCGGGATGCTGGGCGGCGAGGTGCTCGACCTCGTCTATGAGAGCGCCGACGCTGCGGAAGCGGACGTATTTACCGGGGTTGGGATAGCGGCTCCGCTGGACGTGGTTGGAACAGTAGTTGCAGTGGAACGGGCATCCCCGGGAGGCCATGACCGTGATGC
>JAHEXQ010000068.1 GCA_023252035.1 Actinomycetes bacterium | reverse complement strand
AGCCCCCGACTCCAGCGCCACTTCCAGGAGTTCGTCTTCCTCCACTCCCGTCTCCTTGTTGATGATGATGATGCCCTTCTTGTCGAACATCCAGGCGACCGAGCCAGTGGTGCCCAGGCTGCCGCCTCCCCGCGAGAAGATGCGGCGGATGTCCGCCGCGGCCCGGTTGCGGTTGTCGGTGAGCACTTCCACCATGAGAGCCACGCCGTTCGCCGCGTAGCCCTCGTAAGTGATCTGCTCGAGCGCCGCTTCGCCCAACTCGCCGGTGCCGCGCTTGATAGCACGTTCGATGTTTTCGTTGGGCATGGAGTAGCTCTTGGCTTTCTCGATAGCGTTCGCCAGCGCCAGGTTGGCTGCGGGATTACCGCCCCCCTCCTTTGCGGCTATGATTATCGCCTTGGCCAGCTTGCTGAAAAGCTGGCCGCGCTTGGCGTCTTCCTTGCCCTTCTTATGTTTTATGCTGGCCCACTTGGAATGTCCTGACATACTGCCCCTCCGAAGCTGTTAGCTCAGTCTCTCCGTCCCGTTTCCCTCCACCATACCCAGGAAGTAGTGGTGGATCCGCCGGTCATCCGTGAGTTCGGGATGAAAGGCCGCCACGAGCATATTTCCCTCACGGGCCATGACAATCCTTCCCTGGTGCCGGCTCAGGACCTGCACCCCGGGCCCGACCTCCTCGATCCACGGCGCTCGGATAAAGATACCCGTAAAGGGCTCACGGGAACCGATACCCTCGATCTCAAGTCTATCCTCAAAACTATCCACCTGTCGCCCATAGGCATTGCGGCGAACCTTTATATGCATGAGCCCGAGAAGAGGCTGGTCGCCCTCAACCAGGTCGCGGGCCAGCACGATCATGCCGGCGCAGGTGCCGAATACGGGCATTCCCTCCAAGATGCGGCGGCGCAGGGGCTCCAGGAAGCCGTGCCGGGCCATCAGCTTGCCGATAGTCGTGCTCTCGCCCCCGGGGATGATCAGGCCGTGGCACTCCTCCAACTGGTCCGGGTACTTCACCGCCAGCGCACTCGCACCCAAGCCCTCCAGCATGCGCATATGCTCGCGCACCGCCCCTTGCATAGCTAGCACGCCTATGCGTTTTTCGCACAGATCAGCCATGCCTATTCCTCACAGTCGCTCTTATTTCGATTTCGGAGAGGCGGAGCACCTACCAGCCTCTGAACTGGATGAGGTTCTCCTTGTCTATCTCGCAGATATCCAGGCCGGCCATGGCTTTGCCCAACCCTCGCGAGACCTCCGCCAGGATGGCGGGGTCGTCGAAATGGGTGGTGGCCTGGACTATGGCGTTGGCCCGCGCCAGGGGATCTTCCGACTTGAAGATGCCTGAGCCGACGAAGACGCCGTCCGCCCCCAACTGCATCATGAGCGCGGCATCCGCGGGAGTCGCCAGTCCGCCGGCCGAGAAGTTCACCACCGGGAGTTTGCCGTTCTCCGCCACCCAGCAGACCAGGTCGTAGGGAGCCCCCATCTCCTTGGCCGTCCGCATCAGTTCCTCAGCCGGGGTGACAGTCAAGCGCTTTATCTCCTCGTTTATGGTGCGCATGTGCCGCACGGCTTCCACGACGTTACCTGTACCAGCCTCGCCCTTGGTCCGGATCATGGCCGCCCCCTCGCCGATGCGGCGCAGGGCCTCGCCCAGGTTGATGGCGCCGCAGATAAAGGGCACGTTGAACCTCCACTTATCTATATGGTTCTTCTCATCGGCGGGGGTGAGCACTTCGCTCTCGTCGACATAATCGACGCCCAGTGCCTCCAGTATCTGCGCCTCCACGAAATGGCCGATGCGCGCCTTGGCCATCACCGGGATGGTAGCGCTAGCGATTATCGCCTCTATGATAGTGGGATCGGCCATGCGAGCCACCCCGCCCTCGGCCCTGATATCCGCGGGAACCCGCTCCAGAGCCATAACCGCCACGGCTCCCGCTTCCTCCGCGATACGGGCCTGTTCCGGCGTGGTGACATCCATGATGACACCGCCCTTGAGCATCTCCGCGAGTCCCGTCTTGACCCTAAGCGTCCCTTTCTCCTCCATAAACCTCCACCTCTTGATACATATAGACTTGTTTATCATAACCTATCCCTGCGGCGATTTGCACTTCCGGGCTCGGCGTGAAAAAGGGCCTGACCTATTTTTCATTCTCGCAACACGCGATAGGCGCAATGTACATTAATGCAGCAAAAGGTGACCCTTTTGCTGCATCTTGTTGGTTATCCGCCGGTTACCTGGAAGGGCCGCCCTCGGCCTGGGCTTGCGTGTACATGCCGTCCATGCTGGCCATCCCGCGCAACCTCCTGATACGCTCCTCGATGGGGGGGTGAGTGTCCCAGAGGCTCGTTTTGGAGGCTTTGTGGCTGCGCGGCTGCTTCCCCTCCTTCTTGAAGGGCTGCACGATGAAGAGATGGGCCGTGGCCTCGCTGGTACGTGGAAAGGGTTGCGCCTCCACCGTCAACTTATTGAGCGCGCTGGCCAGCCCCTCGGGGTAGCGGGTAAGAAAAGCCCCGTTGGCATCCGCCAGGTACTCCCTTTTCCGGGAGACGGCCAGTTGCAGCAACTGAGCGAAGATGGGCGAGAGTATCAGGAGGACGATGCCGGCAATAGCCAGGATCACCCATATGGCTCCGCCATCGCCGCCTCCCCCGCCGCCTCCACGATCGCGGTCCCCACCGAAAAGGCCTCCCCAGAAGAGCATGCGTATCACCACCTCGCTGAAGAGGACTATGATGCCCACGAGTACCACCACCATGCTCATCAGGCGGATGTCGAAATTCTTCACGTGCGACATCTCGTGCGCCACCACACCCTCCAGCTCGAGGCGGTTCAACCTCTCCAGGAGGCCCGTGGTGACAGCCACGGCTGCGTGTTCGGGATCTCGACCTGTGGCAAAGGCATTCATGGCGGGGGTCTCGATGATATAAGTCCGCGGCGCGGGGATACCCGCCGCTATGGCCAGCCCCTCCACCGTGTTCACGTAATAGGGATAGTCATCGCGCGTCACCGGCTTGGCGCCCGCCATCGCCAGGGATATCTGATCGCTCTTGTAGTAGCTCACCAGGGACATAGCGACGGCGATGATGGTGGCGATGATAAGGCCGACGAAAGCCCGCTGGAATCCCCAGATCGCGCCGATACCAAAACCAAGGCCCAGGATTATCAGTAGGAAGAGGCTGACCAGCAGGGCCGACTTCCACTTGTTGCTGGATATCGCGTCGTACATTTCAGCTAAAACTCCTCAGGCTGCAGGCCGGGGAACGGCCTGCAGCCCCATTATCTCTCTAGAACTGCACCTTAGGCGCTTCACGCTCGGCCGGAGCTTCGATCTCGAAATACTCCCTCGGTGTAAATTTACCGGAGAACATCCCGGCGATGACATTGCCGGGGAAACGCTGCTTCGCGTTGTCGTAGCTCATAACGCTGTCGTTGTAGAACTGGCGCGCGAAGGCTATCTTGGACTCCGTTCCGGAGAGCTCCTCCTGCAGCATCAGGAAGTTCTGGTTGGCCTTCAGGTCGGGATAGTTCTCAGCCACCGCGAAGAGCTGTCGCAGCGCGCCGCTGATGGCGTTCTCGGCCTGGGCTTGCTCGCCCACTGTGGTCGCGCCGATAGCCTGCGCCCTGGCCTTGGTTACGTTCTCGAACACTCCGCGCTCGTGCGCGGCGTACCCCTTGACCGTTTCAATCAGGTTGGGAATTAGATCGTACCGCCGTTTCAACTGGACATCGATCTGGTGCCAGGCGTTATCGATGCGGTTACGGTAGCTCACCAGCCGGTTGTAGATGGCTACGAAGCCTATGAGCAACAGGGCCAGAACCACCACGATGATGATGATCGCGATTACCATATGCAGCCTCCTTTCTGGATGCTCACCTCATTCTAGCAGAATACCAATCGGGAATGGCAAGGCTATCCTTAACTCACTGCGCCCGCGCTAGCCCGCCAGTTTGACCAGCCCGTCGGCGATGAATTTGGGCCCCAGCAGGAGCAGCAGGCCCCCGCTGGCCACGATGATGAGGTGATAGAGCCGGTCGCTGAGGAAGCGGCGGCCGGAGACCACGAGCAGAGCCACCAGGAAATACCAGATGATATCGGCGCTGATATGCCCCGCGTAAAAGAAGGCCGCGCCGGGGATCCCGTGCTGGAGCGAGCGCCCCAGATAACTCACGCCGAAGGTCGCCCACCACAGGGACCAGTACGGATTGGCCAGGCTTATGGTGAACCCGGCGGTAAACGGCCCGATGCGCTTGCCTGCGTGGGACTCGAGGTCCAGGGAGAGCCTCCCGTCGCGGACGGCCCTCACCATATCCAGCCCCATCCAGAACAGGTATATACCCCCGAGGATGGCTACGACGCCGAAGAAGATGGTATTGGTGATGATCTGCTCGAGGCCGAATCCCAGCAGAACGACCATTCCGCCTTCCAGCACGGCGTGTCCCGCCACCAGTCTGGGCGCGGCGGAAAAGCCCTGCCGGTAGGATTCGTTGATGGTCACCGTCAGCAGAGGTCCTGGCATCAGGGCTCCCGAGAGGCCGACTACGAGGGAGACCGCGAAGATACCGAGTAGCGCGACTATCGGGTATCACGCCCTTTGCGGCCGTAGCGGCGCCGCAGTTTTTGTAATCCCCGCTCGATGCTCGCCAGGATCTCGTCCTGCAAGGCCTGGGAGGTCGAACAGACGCAGGACAACTGCACCGCCTTGCCCCTATCCATCAGCGCATAGGAGTTCAGGTCGCCGCCGGCGGCGTCGCTGACTACCACGCCGGCCTCCCGCGCTATGAGAGCTGCCGCTGCCAGGTCGTAACAACTGTTGTTCAGAACATGCCCGTGACCGACCTTGAGAAACTCCTCGCGCACCGCGGGGACCTCCCTGACCATCAGGTCGCCGGCATCCACGTAGGCGTCCAGCTGCCCGGTCAGCAGACGCGTTATGCAATAAGTGGCGCTCCCCAGATCGAAGAGCCCTCCATCCACGGAGGAGATATCGATAAGCTCCTCGAGGGTGACGACGAGCGGCACGGCCGGCCTGCCGCGGAAACCGATGGTCCAGAAGAGCCGGGAGAGCGGCACGGGTTCCTCGCCGGCTCCCTGCATCCGGCGAAGGTCTACGACCCGCTCCACCCCGTCCAGTACGGCCCGCGCTCCCTTCCCGCGCGTCGCATAGAACTCGGCATCTCCCTTGATCTCGCAGAGATAGCCGAAGAATACGTCCCCCATGCGGGGCGTGCGCTTGCCGTCCGAGTTGTAGTGAGCCGCAGCCACGGACACGCAACAAGCCTCCAGCCCGGCTGCCGCGGGCCGGGTGCCGTCGATGGGGTCCACCATCAGCACGGTCTTGGGTTGGGAGGAACCCTGCAGTCCCCGGTCCTCCGAGAAATAAGCGAGGTCGGGGTGATCCTTCAAACGGTCCTCGAGAATCCTCTCGGCCACCTCGTCTATGGCGAAGGTGGAATCCCCACCCGCCCCAATGCCCATCAGCGCCCGTGCCTCCAGCCGTCCCAGGTGCGGCCGGACCGCCTGCCGTATCTCCTTGGCCAACTGCTGGCACAAAACCTTAACGTCCATGCGCACCTCTCCTCGCCGCGGCCTCCAGGGCCGATATGTAAACCTCTTCCACCTGTCGGGCCACGCTATCCCAGGAGAAACGTTCGGCCCTGGCGCGAGCCGCCCTCCCCATGGCCGCCCTCGTCTCCGCCTCTGCGAGCAGGCGGGCGACGACCTCCGCCAGTGCCGCGCTATCTCCGCGCGGGAAGAGCACCCCGGCGCCCGATTCGCCCAGGACATCGCGGTAGCCGGGAATGTCCGAGGCGACCACAGGCGTGCCTGCCGCCATCGCCTCGACCAGTACGATGCCGAAGCTCTCCCTGCCCATGGCCGGCGATACCAGAAGCGATGCGGAACGATAGTACGACGGCATGTCGCCGTCGGGTATGCGACCGCAGCGCACTACCGATGCCAGCTCTCTTTTCTCCAGACAGGCAAAGGGATCGCCGCCCGAGCCCGACCCTACTACCACCAACCTGGCGGCGGGGCGTTGCGCCAGGATGGACGGCCAGGCCTCGAGCAGCACCGGCAGGCCTTTGCGGGGCTCGAATCGCCCTACGAAGAGGACGGTCTCCCCCTCGCTCAGCTCCGGCCTCGGCTCCACCTGCGGACTGTAGATGCCGGTGTCCACGCCGTTGGGTACTATCCGGTATAGCCCCGGAAAGTAGCGATTCGCCAGAGCATAGGCGGAGGTGGAGACGGCGATGCGCCCATCCACGCGTTGCAGGAATCTCGTGAGCAAAGGCCGCGCCAACCTGTATCCGGCACTTCCCGCTTCGCGCGCCGCGTGGAAGGTCGCCACGTTGGCGCATGGGGACTTCAGCAAGGCGATCATGGAAACGCTGGGGATGAGCGGTTCATGCAGGTGCAGCAGATCGAAGCCCTCATCTTCCAGGATACTGCCCATGCGCCCGGCGATGCCGGGCCCGAAAGCTATGTTGGCGGTGGAAGCGTTGGCCGGGACGGGAAACGTCCGCCCCACGAATAGCAAGTCCTCCGGATCCACCTGAAGGCCGGCTTCCGGTGCGGACTTTCCGCTCACCGGCGCTATGATACGCGCGGTGTGGCCGAACTCCCGCAGCTTGCGATAGAGGCCCTTGATATGTTCGTTGACCCCGCCGGGATGCGACCAGGAATAGGGGGTGACGATTCCGACTTTCATGCGCCTCATTCTACCAGAGACGGCACGCGAGATGGGCTCTGGTCATGAATCTTGCGAACTGATCGCCGGTCCTTCCGTCACCAGAAAGACGGGGTTGGTGTAACAGGTTCCGGATTCCCCATAGCCCTCTACTCTTACGTAACCGGAAACCAGCCCGGGATCATCTGGAATCGGGATGGAGTAACTAGTCGCTTCGGTTCGCGTGTCTATCTGCAGGATTATCTCCCCGGTACCCCTTCCCGGCCTGTCTTGCGCTACGAAAGCTTTGGTCTGCTTCGGGGTTTCTCCCTCCAGCTTCTTGGTCGTGATGGAACAGATAATGCGGTATTCCCGGCAGCTCAACTCCCCGGTCCCGCAAGCCATCTCTACCTCAAGGTGCCCTCCCGGCTTTATCGCGAGCTTGTCTCCGCTCGAGCCTTTCTCCTTACCGCTCGTGACCGTGAAGATGGCCAAAGGGCCATTCGTCACTACTGCGTTACCTGCATGGAGTGATGCCAGGACAATCCCGTGCCTTTCATCGCACGTTTGCCGCGATACTTCGGCATCGCCCTTGAAGAGACCGGAGGTGGAATAGATGAAAGTCCTTGATTGCGCCCCTACTCTTTTCGGAAGATGGCCGTCACTTCCCCCGACGACCCGAACCCGGTACCCGTCGCCCAGGAACCTGTCCCAGGTGTCCAGCAGGGCGAGTAAGCCTTGCTTGTCTCCGGCGACAGTATCATTCAGGAGTTCGAAACCGCGTAAGGGCGTGTCTCTCTTGACGCCTTTGAGGGATTCCTCGAACCCCTCCCAACTGTAGCAGTGGCCGCGCACCGGATGAGCTATGAAGCAGAAATCGTCGCCGTTGGTCTTTCCCACCACTTCCTCTATATAGTACCGTTGCTCTTTTGCCGCCCTCTTCTTGAAGCGCTTGCCCAAACCGATAAACCTGCCTATGAAGGACCAGAGCATCCCGATCCTCGGGTCATTCATGAGATATGCCTGAGTATCGTAAACGAGGAGGTGCCCGAAACGCCAGCAACTACTGAGCTCCTCGGACTGGATCATGCAATGGCAGGCGCCCGGCGTTTCTTCAGCATGACATAGCTCCCGCCCTGCCCGGCCCCAGTTGTTCTTGACCGTATTGAGATTGAACCCGAAGAGATTCTGGCCCGTCTCTTCGATGAGTGGGGGCATCCCCAGGTTCGGACCATGTTCGGTCATGCAGACCCAGCAAAGGCCATTCTCGCCCGCGCTCGTGGCTACTTCCGCCAGTTCCCCGCATCCCTCGATCTGCCATAGATCCTTATTCCCGGGCTTGCCCAGGATCAAATAGATCAGCTTCTTTAGCGGATTCCATAGGAGAAAGCAGACGAACAATATGTCCAGGTCTATCTTCGAATACTTACTGTGCGCGTGCGCATCGCCGGGGTGCCAGTTGGCGGGATCGAGATGCGGTGAGACAGCGTTGGTTGACATATCGGACCACCCCCTGAATCACAAGCTGCTTGCGACCTTGAAATATTTCCCATCGATTCCAAACGCAGGCGATAGCCCGAATTCGTTAACCCTCGGGCGAGCACGAACCCGACAGCGATTCCACCGAATCTGCGGCTGAAACGCGTAAAGCCTAAGCTTCCCGCTCTCGCCAGATGGGCTGGAACATGTGCCACTGGGTGGGATCTTCCCGGATATACCCTTCGTAGACGCGCGCCAGCTTCTGCGTAGTCTCACGCACGTCGTGGCGGCTATCGCCGGTTATATCCACCTCCAACGGCGGGCCCACATAGCCGTGGTAGTGCTTTCCCTTGCGGATCGTGAGGCAGGGGATTACCGGTGTGCCCAGCTTGACGGCCAGGAGGGCTGGTCCTATGGGGAACTCCACTTGCGAGCCGAAGAACTCGACCTCCACGGAGCCGCCCGCCAGCACCCGGTCCGAGAGCAGGGCCACGATGGCGTTCTGCATGAGGACCTCTATCACCCTCTCCACCGTATTCTCCGCCAGCGGGATTATCTGGATGGCCATGCGCCGGCGCAGTTCCGTATGAAAGCGGCTCATGGCCGGCGGGTCCAGCGCCTCGGCGACCGCCCAGAAATCGTAGCGCTGCCCCACCCAACCACCTATCAGGTCCCAGCTCCCGTAATGGGGCAGGGCGATGACGGCGCCCTTGCCTCCCTCCAGGCAGCGGTCGAACCATTGCGCGCCATGCGTCACTACCTCGGTATTGACATCATCCAGCGAGAGCCAGTAGCAGCGGACGAAATCGACCCAGTAGAGGGCGTAGTTCTGGAAGCTGCGGCGGGCTAGATCGTCCCATTCGCCGGGCCCGGCACGCGGCCTGATGCGCCGCATGTTCTCATAGACTATGGCCTTCTTCTCCCTGGACCACCGGTAGAGCAGGGAGCCCACCGCGCGGGCCAGGGCGTAGGATACCCGCTTGGGCAGGATGCCTACGAGGTAGCATAACCCGCGAAATCCGTAATATTTCAGGTAAGCATTCAGCTTGGGTGGAAAGGCTCGCATCAGACGCTCCCCGTCTCCGCTCTGCGCGCCTGCATCCAAACATGCAGCACCCGGTGGACCAGCGTCATGCCCGCCAGCAGGCCGACCAGCCAGAGTCCTCCCCGGACCACCCAGATCATGTTCGGGCTCTTGCGTACCCCGTAGATAAAGAGAGGTATGCCGAAGAGCACCATGCGCAGCCCCCGTGCCAGAAAACCGACGCTGCAGTCAAAGCCGAGCGACTCCGCGCGCGCCTTCACGTAGCTGATGAGCTGGGATAATCCCAGGTAGATCAGGGCCCACACCATGACGTCCAGGTATCCGTGTGCCGCGAAATAGTAAGCCGCACCTATGGAATAAAGGAAATCGTTTACGCGGTCGGCGCTGGAATCGAAGAAGGCGCCGAAGACCGAGACGCGGTTAGTGAGTTTCGCCACCTGACCGTCCCAGATATCGAAGACCCCGGCCAGGAGCATCATCCAGCCGCCCCAGGTGAAATACCCCAGGGCGAAAAGGGCGCAGACGCCGCCGCTGGCAAATACCGACAGGCTGGTGAGCATGTTGGGTGTCAGAAAGCGGCCGAGCACCCGGCCTATGGGGTAGAAGACCGCGGAGGCGAACCTCCGCATCCCCTCCTCCATCTTGATGTTCGCGGGCATCCTCCGCTCCTTATCTAAAGCGACGCCGTGCGCCCCAGGGGTCCGTAGAAGACGTTGAAGATGAGGCACTCTTCCTCTTCCGTGCTGAAGGGGCCGTGCTCGGAGCCGCCCGGGAAGAAAGCGAAATGCCCCTTGCCCACCAGCGGGCTATCGGCCTCCGGCTGCCCCAGTCTGACGCTGCCCTCCAGGACGTAGGAGACCTCGTCCGAGATGTGGCTGTGCGCCGGCATCGAGCAGTAGGGCTCCAGCCGGAGCAGCATGATCTGCCCGCCGCTGCGCACGTCCATGTATAGAAGTTTGAGGTGGCCCCGGGGGAACTCGGCCGGGGTCCACTCCATCTCGCTCTCGTTTACCTGATATGCCTCCATGGTTCTCCTTTCCAAGTCTTTTATCATTCCCATACGGGAGATTCACCCGCAGTACTTGTCACCGATGGTGAATCTTGAGCCAGCAGTCCCTTGACCCGCGCCGGGACTCCCGCCGCAGGGAGCATCTCCTTCTCCCCCCCGCTACGGCTCTGCAGCTCTACCAGGCCTTCCGCGAGGAACTTCTTCCCCAGCACGGCCCGGAAGGGAATTCCCAGGAGGTCCGCATCGGCGAACTTCACGCCGGCGCTCTCATCGCGGTCATCGATAAGCACCTCGAGCCCCCACTCGCCCGCCGTTTGGTAGAGCCTCTCCGCCGCGTCCCGCACGGCCCCCTCTGCCATATTCAAGGGTATGACGTGGAGATGGGCAGGGGCAACCGCTACCGGCCAGATTAAACCCCGCTGGTCATGGTGCTGTTCGGCCACCGCGGCGAGCAGGCGTGAAACGCCAATGCCGTAGGTGCCCATCATGAAGGGGTGCTTTTGCCCGTGTTCATCTACATAGAGCGCGTGCATGGGTTCGGAATACTTGGTGCGCAACTGGAATATCTGAGCCACTTCTATGCCCGCCACGACGGACATGGGCTGGCCGCAACGCGGGCAGGCATCTCCCTCCCGGGCTGAGGATACGTCCGCCATGCGGTCCACCTGGAAATCATTTCCATACGCCACGTGCACCAGGTGGAAGTCCTTCCGGTTGGCCCCGCAGACCATATCCCGGGCTCCTTCCAGTTGGAGATCGCCGATGATCTGCACGCCCTTGAGTCCCGCCGGCCCTACGTATCCGCTTATGTAATCCGGGTAAGCGGCCCAGTCCTTCTCCTCGAAGAGGCGGAACTTGTCTGTCCCCAGAACCTTGGCCAGCTTGGTCTCGTTCACCTCACGGTCTCCCGTAACCAGAACCGCGACCGGGCGGTCCTCCACCAGGTATATCATGCACTTGACGACTCTCTCCGCAGGCACCGAGAGGAAGGCGCCGACTTCCTCCACCGAACGCTTTCCCGGCGTTTGCACCATCTCGGGCGGCTCGTCGTGACCGGAAGCCAGAGGCCTGCGGCCATACTCGGCCCGCTCTACGTTGGCGGCGTATCCGCATGCTCTGCAGAAAGCGATCTTGTCTTCGCCCACTGCCGCGGGGACGGAAAACTCATGGGAAACATCGCCGCCGATGAGCCCGGTATCCGCCTCCACCACCATGAATTCGCAACCGCACCGTTCAACGATGCGCGAGTAGGACTCGTACATGCGTTGGTAGGAATGGCGCATAGCCTCTTCGTCCCGGTCGAAGCTGTAGCCGTCTTTCATGATGAACTCCCGGCCGCGCAGCAGGCCGAACCGCGGCCTGACCTCATCCCGGAATTTCACCGCGATCTGGTAGAGGTTCAGAGGCAACTGGCGGTAGGACGTCACGTTCTGACGGACCAGGTCTGTGATCATCTCCTCGTGCGTAGGCCCCAGGCCGAAATCCCGACCCGCCCGGTCCTGCATCCGCATCATCTCGGGTCCGTACTTCTCCCAGCGCCCGCTCTCCTCCCAGAGTTCACGCGGCTGCAGCACGGACATGAGTATCTCCTGGGCACCCGCCCGGTTCATTTCATCCCTTATTATGCGGGACACCTTCTCGAGGCTTATCAGTCCCAGGGGCAGGAAGTTATAGATGCCGGACGCCACCTGGCGCATCATCCCCGCCCGGAGCAGCAATCGATGGCTGGCGATCTCGGCGTCAGCCGGGCTCTCCCGCAGGGTAGGTATCAGTGTGGCCGAGAACCTCATCTTCCTGCACAACCTTCCCCGTACATCTTCTCTATCTCCTCCAGCAGTACAGCCAGTAGTTGTTCCTTAGGATACCACGCCACCTTTTGGCCATGCCGGAAGAGCAGGCCGCGGTCCTTGCCGCCGGCGACGCCCAGATCGGCTTCCCTCGCCTCCCCCGGGCCATTCACCTCGCACCCCATAACCGCCACCTTGAAGGACTTCTCGCAGGGGGCCAGGGCTTTCTCCAGGTCGGCGGCCAGTTGCGCCACGTCGATCCCCGTGCGCGCGCAGGTCGGACAGGCTATGATGTCGGGGCCCCTCTGCGAAAGGCCTAGGCTTTTCAAGATGGCAAAGGCCGCGCACACCTCGTCCACGGGGTCGGCGGCCAGCGACACCCTGATAGTGTCCCCGATGCCCTGGTGCAACAGGATGCCCAATCCGACTCCGGACTTGATGGCTCCCGTCCAGCGCGGACCCGCCTCGCTCACCCCGATGTGCAGAGGGTAGTCGCACTCATCTGCAAGCAACCGGTAGGCCTCCACCGTCTGCAACACGGAGGAGGACTTCACGGAT
>JAHEXQ010000192.1 GCA_023252035.1 Actinomycetes bacterium | reverse complement strand
GTACGCGCACCAGTGTATCGCAGGTCTCCCGCATCAGCCGGCTGATGCCCCGGCCTTCCGCCCCCAGAACCAGCGCGAGGGGGCCATTCAGGTCGGCTTCGAAACAGGTCGCCTCCGCCCGCTCGTCCGCACCCACGATCCATATCCCCTCTTCCTTCAGCCGCTTGGCCACGGACACCAGGTTGGGCACGGTAGCCACGGGAAGGTATTCGGCGGCTCCTGCGGAGGTATGAAAGACCACCGGATTGACAGGGGCGGAGCGGTGCTTGGGAAGAATGAGGCCGTGCGCGCCGGCCGCTTCCGCCGTGCGAACGATGCTGCCGAGATTATGCGGGTCCGTGATGCCGTCCAGCATCACGAGCATGGCGTCATCGCCCCGGTCATAGACGCGTTTGAGCAAACCGGGCAGGGTCGCGTATCTATAGGTCTCCACGCGCGCTATGATTCCCTGGTGCCGCGAGGCCATGGAGAGACGGTCCATCTCGTCCTTGGAGAGGAAGGTGACCGGGATCTTCCTGGCCCTGGCGGTCTGTATGGCCCAGCGCACCCGGGTATCTTCCCTGGTGCCCGATTGGACCAGAAGCTCGAAGACGCGCGTTCCGGATTTAAGCGTTTCTACAACTGAGTTCTTTCCCTCGATCTGCTCGTATTTCAAAATGACTCCTCGCGGGCTCCAAGACTGATCACGATATTCGCAGGGGTGGGCCTAGATCTTGCGCCAGCGGGCTCCATCCCGCCGGTCCTCGACCTTGATGCCCATGTCCTGAAGGCGGGCCCGGATGTAATCCGATGTCTCCCAATCCTTGCGGGCCCGGGCCTGCGCCCGCAGATCCAGCAGCAATTCGATGAGCCGCTGGGGATGCGGGAGCTTATCCGTACCCGGCACGCCCGCAGGCTCCGCCCCCAGCTCCGACACCGGGATGCATTCCTCTTGCTCTTCAACAACGCTGAAGAGCCCCAGGACCCTCGCGAGCTTGAGGAGGGTGTCCAGGCCGTGCTGCACGATGGCCAGCGCGGCGGGGGTCTCGAAAGTCTCCTGTTCGACCAGGTAAACGTTCAGCTCCCTAACCAGCTCGAAGAGCACCGCCACGGCCTTGGCCGTATTGAAATCGTCGTCCATGGCCTCTTCGAAGCGCCGCTGCGCGTCGAAGAGGTAGTCTGTCAGGACGATCTCGCGCTGCGTCCGCGCCGGCTGCGGCTGCCGGCCCGCCCTGCGCCTGAGGAAATCAGTCAGGTTGAAGACGCATTCGTCCAACCGGTCGAAGGCACGCTTCGCGTCCTCCAGGGCTTCGGTCCCGAAGTCGATGGGGTTCCGGTAGTGACTCATCAGGGTCAGTATCCGTACCACGTCCGGGCTATAGTGTTGGAGGATCTCCCGGATAAGGATGATGTTGCCCAGGGATTTCGACATCTTCTGCTGATCGATGTTCACGAAGCCGTTGTGCACCCAGTAACGAACGAAGGGCTCGCTACCGGCGTAAGCCTCGCTCTGGGCCAGCTCGTTCTCGTGATGCGGGAAGATGAGGTCCCGGCCGCCGCCATGGATATCGAAGCCCATCTTCAGATACTCCAGGGACATGGTCGAGCACTCGATATGCCAGCCCGGCCGCCCCTGCCCCCAGGGGGACTCCCAGGAGGGCTCGCCCGGTTTGGCCGACTTCCACAGGGCGAAGTCCATAGGGTGATGCTTGCGCTCGTCCACCTCCACGCGCTCCCCGGCGCGCATCTCGCCGAGGTTTCGCTTCGACAGTTTACCGTAACCCGGAAAGCTCTCCACCGAGAAATAGACGTCGCCGTCAACCTCGTAAGCGTGGCCTCGCTCGATGAGGGTCCGGATCATCTCGATCATGTGCGGGATATGCTCGGTGGCTCGCGGCTCCACGTCGGGCGGCACAACGCGCAGCGCCGTCATGTCCTCGTGAAAAGCCCTCGTGTAGGCCTCGGCCACCTCGCCGGCCGTGGTGCTCTCCTCGGCGGCCCGGCTGATTATCTTGTCATCCACGTCGGTGATATTCTGGACGTGGATCACCTGGTAGCCCTTATAGACCAGGTAGCGCTTGATGGTGTCAAAGGCCAGGTAGGCACGTGCGTTGCCAATGTGGATGTAGTTATAGACGGTAGGCCCGCAGACATACATACCGACCTCGCCGTCCTCCCGCGGATGGAATTCCTGCTTGGAGGCGGTGAGCGTGTTGTAGATCTTAATCATGCTTGTGCTTTTCCCTTTTCAGCGGTCTGTGTTCCGTAGCTAGATTCATGAGTTGCGCCTCGGAGAGGTTCTCCTTGGCGAGCCTTAGTTCTTCTCCGGTGCGCTCCAGGTCTTCCCGGCAGGATTCCAGCTCCACCCGCACTTTCTTCATCTCTCCCATGGCCTTCTTCAGCTCCTTGCCGTCCTTCTCCGTCTTCGCCTCAAGCTTGTCGAAACGCCGGCTGAAGCTGTCGAATATCTGGGCTACCGGGTCCGGCAGTATCTCGTGGTGCAGGTCCAGCGGCCTTACCGGCTCGCCCTCGCAAGCAACGATGCGTCCCGGTACTCCCACCACCGTGCAGTTCTCGGGCACATCTGCAACTACCACCGCACCCGCGCCGACGCGGGAATTCGAGCCGATGTGGACCGGCCCCAGGACCTTCGCTCCCGCCGCTATGACCACGTTATCGCCCACCGTCGGGTGGCGCTTGCCCTTCTCCTTGCCCGTGCCGCCGAGGGTGACCCCCTGGTACATGGTCACGTTGCGGCCGATCTCGGCGGTTTCTCCAATGACGACACCCATGCCGTGGTCGATGAAGAAGCCCGGACCCAGTACCGCTCCCGGATGGATCTCGATGCCCGTCCAGGCCCGGCCCAGATGCGATATCAATCTCGGAACGAGGGGTACGCCCAGCTTGTAGAGGCGGTGCGCCACGCGGTGCATCCAGATAGCGTGCAAGCCGGGGTAGAAGAGAACGATCTCCAGCGTACTCCTGGCCGCCGGGTCCCGCTCCTTCACCGATTCTATATCGCACGCGATTCTCTCGAACAATCCCACACCTCCTCATGACCGGACACCCTAATTATACGGTGTGACCGCGCCCGGTTAAACGTAAGAATCTATAAGAGCTGCGCCTGTGCCCGTTGCAGGCATTCCTCCCTGCCCAGGATGTGCAGGAGGTAGGTGAGCGAGGGGCCCCGAGTCCGCCCGGAGATGGCGGCTCGTACGGGCATTAACACCTCTTTTGTGGGGGTGCCCTTTTCTTTCAGACCGGCGATGAAATCATGTACCGCCCGGTCCGCCTCCTCCAAGGTACCTGCGGGATTGGACTCGAGCATCCCTATGAAAAGCTCCAGGGCCTGGCGGGCCTTCTCGCTCTGCAGAGTCTGGAGGGCT
>JAHEXQ010000067.1:11765-12735 GCA_023252035.1 Actinomycetes bacterium | reverse complement strand
CACGACACGCTGCGCCACCAGTTGGATCCGGACCGCAAGGAGCAGGAGCCACTCGAGGCGGACAGCGGCGAAATTGAGCAGGCCATGAGGGAGATCGAGAAGCTGCAGCGGGAAAACCGCGAAGCCAATGAGGAACTCGAAAGGCTGGCTGCGAATCTCCGGGTATCGCGGGCCGGTCCAGGGCCGCTGCAGCGAGCTGGTGCGCCGGTCGTCCTGGCGGGGGCTTTGCTCTGCGTCGGAGGTATCCTCGGCTCCTTCTTCAACATCTATCTGGTTTTCGTCTGCTTCAGCGGGCTGCCGGTGGTTATCTTCGGCCTCTCGCGCATGCAGCGCTTTCACGAGATGAATATCGATGTCGGGGAGAGCTCCACAGCGCGCCATCTCAGACGTCTCGAGATCCGCTGCCAGCAGCGCGAGGCCCGTATCGACAGGCTGCTCAAAAAATTGAATTGCTATGATCTGAAGGAACTGGAGGCTCTGGCCCAGCTGGCTGAGAGCCTGGTCACCGGCCGGGAGATAATCCAGTCCGGGCTTGAACTTCTGCCCGCAGGGGTCACGGCGAACAACCTCGATGAGGAGATAGCGCGCCTCGCAGGGCAGGTCGAGGAGGCCCGCGCTGCCATGAACTCGGGCGGCTCTGCGCGGCCGCCACTTTCGGAAGTCGAGTCTCTAGTGCAGGAATATAAGGAGTTGAAGGAGGAGCGAGAGAAGCTCGAAGCCCTACGGATGAGAACCGGGGCGCAGCTCGAGGAACTGGAGAAGCGCGCGCAGGGACCCATAGCGCTGGAGGCCAGACGGTCGAGGCTGGTGAAAGCCCGGGACGATACGGTGCGCGAGATCGAGAGGCTCCGCGCCGAGAGCGAACAGGTGGAGGATCGCCTTGGCGGACTGGTGGCCGAAGCTGTGGCCCGGTTGGAGAAACGGGTGAACCGCGTTCTTGACCTACTCAGCGGCGGCGTCTATAGGCGGG
>JAHEXQ010000067.1:0-11755 GCA_023252035.1 Actinomycetes bacterium | reverse complement strand
TATTCCGAGTTTAGGGGAGATTTCATTCTGCCGGCTGAGGCGGGAGAGAGCGTCTCGCGGGCTGTCTGTCTGGCGCTCCGCTTGGCGCTCTTCGAGGCGATCTTCGGTAGGAATAACCCTCCCCTGGTGATGCACGAGCCTATGGAGGGTCTGGGAGAGCCCGCGGCCGGACAGGCGATGCAATTCCTGAGGGAAGCCTCCCGTACGAGACAGACCCTGGTCCTCACGAGCCTGGATGATTACGACGCATATGCAGACCGCCTCCTGTACATCTCCTAGGAGGCGGTCTGATGCTGCTATAATGGCCCTGCGGGATCATTCCCACTTAAGTAGCTTGCGCACCACCTTGTTGTAATCCATCTTGCCCTCTTTCTTAGGCGGTTGCTCCTTCTCGGGCTCCTTCTTCTCCGCTTCCGCCTTGGGCGCTTCCGCTCGCCGGGCCTCGGGCGCCCTCGGGTCCGCCATGGGCATCGCCGCTGTCGGGGCCTCGACCTTGGGCGGCTCCGTCGGCTTCACCTCCGCCCTGGGAAACTCCGGCGGCTCCACCTCCGCCCTGGGAGTCTCCACCTTGGGAACCTCCGGCGGCTCTGTCTCGACCTTGGGCGGCTCCGGCGGCTTCACCTCCGCCCTGAGAGTCTCCGTCTCTATCTTGGGCGCTTCCACGATAGGAGGCTCCGGGGTCGGTATGGCCGGCTTGAGTATCTCTATCTGGATGGGCTCCAGAGGTTTGATATCCAGTTTGGGCGCCGCAAGAGGCGTAGCCTCCGGTTTGGGCTCTTCCGTTTTTGTCGGTTCCGGTATCTTGATCTCCACCTTGCGCGGCGGCTCGGGAGGCTTCACTGGCGCGGCAGGGGGAGTCTCAAAGCGGATGGGCTCCACCTTGCGCGGCGGCTCGGGAGGGCGGGCTTCGGGTTTCTCCTGGCGGATGATCAGCGTAGGACGGGCTGCCGCCATCTTCGGCTCGCCCTCGCCCTTCAGCGACTCGCTGGCATGGATGATAAGCCCGGAATTCTCTAGCTCACGGCGGGCTTCCTCCCTGGTCAGCAACCCTCCCTTGATATCCTGCACTAGTTTAAAGAGGGTCCATCCGGTCAATACACCCGCGTTCTGCGTCTGCAGGTTCTCCAGGATGTCCTCGTTCCCGTCGAAGGGCTCGCGCCTCTCAGCGGTGGGAACCTCGAACTGGCTGTTGTAGATGATCACGCCCTTGGTCTGAGCGTCGCCCGTCTCGCGGATGTGGTCGGTCACCGCTCCTAGGAGGTTGATGTAGTCATTCACATCGGGCTCTCCGGTAGTGGCGATGACGGAGGCCACCAGATGCGTCTTGGTGTCCAAGGATTTTCCTGCGAGTAAGGCCCCGCGCGCAGTCTTGGGGCGCCTGGCCGGGTCCACCTGCTTCCCCTTCAAATCGTAGCCCAGGAACTCCATGGTCTTAAGAACTACCTGGGCGAAGGGGGGCACGCCGTCGCCGCTTTCCGAGGAGGAGACTAATCCCAGGAAGGGCGTGCGCTCCTCGAGCGCCGCTTCCACCTGGGCTTCCTTCTCCTTCAGCCGCCGCTCGAAGTCCCTCTTCATCTCCGCCAGCTCTTCGCGCTGCTTCCAGTAGGGCGGGAAGGTGTAGGTATCCGCGTCGAGCCATGATGTCTTGGTATGGCCCGCGAAGATGGCGGCGTTGAAATCCCGCAACTCGCGGTCCAACAGGCGAAGGAGCAGCGCTGCTTTATCCTCGAAATCGGGCAGGACCACGATGAGCCCCTTGCCCCGCGTGAAATAGCAGGCGACGGGGTCACCGGAGAAGTTGCGGGCTACGGGCTGCGCTCCCGGTGCGTCCGTGATCTTCACGGACATCTTCATCACGTCCAGTAACTCCTGCGCGAAACCGCCGAAGAGCTTGTCGCTCTCCACGGCCGAGAATTTGCTGTCCGACGGGATGGGTTCCAGGTTCATGCGCACAGGCAGCCAGACCAGTTCATCCTTGGAGGTATTGGAGTTGACGAAGACGACCACGATGCCGCCCTCGCCCACCCACTTCTCAACGGCCGAGTGCTGGAAGGGATAGGTATCTTCGATCTTCTTCACTTCGGGCTCCGCTATCGCGCCCGCCGCTGCGACCTTGGGCGAGTCGTAGAAGATTATCTCCTGTTCATAGACGGGCGGTAGCGACTGTTCTGAGATAACCTTGAAAGGCGCGTTGGGATCTTTCGTACGCACCTTGGCCGAAGAGGTACCCCTTTTGCAGAAGTATCGCCTACCCCGGAGGATCTCGGCTACGTTGTCATCAAAGTCGATCAAGAGAATCTCTGGGCCTTGTTTCATGCCACACCCCCATTCGGAATCTTTATTAACATGGTACTATTCCCAAATAATTCCCAAAGAACATGACGCGAAGTGGCCAAAACCGGGCAAAACGCAAAGAGAACACTAGGCTGAAACTACCACCAGCCTTTTTCACTGTCAATTCGAGGCTCCCGGCCAGTATCCTCCGAAAAAGGGAGGGGCCCGGCCGGGGACGTGCTACGGAGGGTCCACCGGTCATGCCGTCTGGCTCTCCTTGCCTCTCAGCATCCCGCACTTATGACGTCCGGCGAGCGCCCCAGGGACCGCTCGGAACCGGTTTGCTATTCGCGAAGCGGGCTTGCCTCGATGATGGTCTTGGCGAGCGCCGGAGTGGTCGGGTAAACGCCGGAGAGCTGGTATCGGAAATCCCTTCCAGCATTCTTGGGGAAATCGTGTTGGCAGAAGGATTCTGCCAACACGATCTGATTGGCCGAGTCCATGCCGATGACGGTGACTTTCAGCGTTGGGATATGAGCGCCCGTGGTGTTCTCAATCCTTCCAGCGGCGAAGAGGACGCAGCCTTGGTAGCCGCTGTCCCTGCGCGCCCGCTCCGAATCGATACGGCTTCCGATGACCCGCGGGACTGGCTGGGCTTCGCCAGGGACCCAGCCTTTCGGATAGAGGGTGAGCCGGGCTTGCAGGGGACTGCTTCCATGTGAGGGGATGTAGTTGCACATGGCGTAGGTGCTCGCTCCTGGGGGTAGAGCGTCCAGATACACCTGGCCCGTCTGCGCAACGCCTCTGGCGCCGGTAATGGTGAACGTACCCTCGGCGCCGTTCATCATCCTGTCCTCGCTCGGGTTCTTTACGAGAGCCACGGCGGCGCAGAAATCGCCGTTTATGATATCGGGTATCACGGCTACCGGGCCTATCTCCCGCGAGATTAGCGTCTTCTCTAGCTCGGGAGTGGGTTTATCCGGCGCCTGGACCGGACTCTGCGGGGCGTTTCCGCTGCCGGGAATGATAGAACGGCCCGGGTTCATCGAGAGGAAGATGATGAAAAGAAGGAACAGGATGAAGAAGAGCGACCTCTTGCGGACATCCCCGGGGTCTTCCTCGTCTTCATTCCTTTCCAGGAAATGGAACATCGATTCATCCACTCCTTTGAGTGTGGCGCCCGATGCAGCATTTGCCCGCCATAGATCTTTCCCCTGGAATTGTGCAGCTAAACCTGGGCGGTCAGGAGGCTGCGGAACTCCAGGGCGTTGCCGATGGCGTATCCATAGGCGTCGTTGTTGAAGTAGGCATAGACGTCCATCCCCCGGTCCAGTACCGGCTTGACCCACTGCGCATACTCCCGTAGTTCCGCCCGGCTGTAGTCGGAGCCGTAGAGTTCCTTGCCGCCATGGAAGCGGAGGAACACGAAGTCCGCGGTGATCTCCCGTTCCTCGGGGAAGCTGGGGGAGGAGGCCACGCAGAGGGCGCTGCGGGCCTCGCGGAGAATCCCGTAGATCTCTTCGGTGAACCAACTCGGATCGCGGAACTCGAAGACATAGCGATGAGGCCCCGGCAAGGCGCGCACGAAATCGCTCAGCCGGGAGGGATTCGCCCGCCAATGGGGCGGCAATTGGAAGAGTACCGGGCCCAGTTTGCTTCCGAGGCCTGAAGTGTTACCCAGGAGACGGGAGAGGGACGGTTGGGGATCCTTCAACTTCTTCCGGTGCGTGATGAACCGGCTCGCCTTTATCGAAAAGATGAAACCCGGGGGCACTCTGCTTGCCCAGGCCTCGAAATTCTCGCGCGTCGGGAGTTGATAGAAGGAGTTGTTCAGCTCCACCGTATTGAAATGCACGGCGTAGAAAGGCAGAAAATCCTCGGAGGACATCCGGGCGGGGTAGAAAATCCCGCGCCAGTGCGGGTAGTACCAGCCGGATGTGCCCACACGCAACTCCCCGGGCATGCAGCCTCCTTCCGCCCCAGTCCCCGATGCAGCAAAAGGGTCTGTTCCGAAAATAGCATCATTTCCATCCTCTGCTGGTGCCACTACCATGGCATAAGCGACCGACCCTTTTGCTGCATTTGTACCCAATTCTGCGGCATTTCTGGTTTCCCTGCTTGCTTCGCGGGCACAAGTTGTCTAGGCAGGGAGGTGCAGATTGTTCAGGAATTCCATACGCGTCGGCAGGATCTTCGGAATACAGGTGGCCGTCCACTATTCCTGGTTCATTATCTTCGCCCTGGTGCTCTGGAGCCTGGCCACGCAGCTCTTTCCTTCCCGCGGCTGGTATCCCGGCTTATCCACGGCAACCTACTGGGTCATGTCCGTGGTCACCACAACCTTCTTCTTCGCCTCGGTGCTCATCCACGAACTGAGCCACTCGCTCGTCGCGCGGCGCAGGGGCGTCCCGGTGACCAGCATCACCCTCTTCATATTCGGGGGCATCTCCAACATAAGCAGGGAGCCTGAAAGCCCTGGCATGGAGTTCGCCATCGCCTTCGCGGGCCCGGCATCCAGTTTCGTTTTAGGAGGTATCTTCTTTGCCATCTGGGGTGTGGCCAGCGCCGCGCACTGGCCGACCGGGGTCATCGGAGTGGCCTATTACCTCGCCCTTATCAACGTCATCCTGGGCGGCTTCAACCTGATTCCGGGCTTCCCCATGGACGGTGGTCGCGTGCTGCGAGCCGCTCTCTGGAGGCGCTCTCGCGACCTCACCTCGGCCACCCGGGTGGCCGCCAACGTCGGCCGCGTGGTTGGTTTTCTCATCATCGCCTACGGCCTCTACCTTTTCATAGCGGGTTTCACCGTCTCCGGATTGTGGTTCGTCATCATCGGCTGGTTTCTGGAGCAGATGAGCGCTTTCGGCTACCGCCAGACGCTGATGCGGCAATCTCTCGAAGGGGTCCTGGTGGAAGAGGTGATGGCGCGGCATCCTATTTCCATCCCCGGAGATATGAGAGTGGCCCAGGCGGTGGACCGGTTTTTCCTCAGGTTCAACCACGGAGCCTTCCCTGTGGAGCAGAACGGCGTAGTGGAGGGGATGCTCACTTCGCGCCAGGTGAAGTCCATGTCCAAGTCCAAGTGGGACGATACCCTCGTGCGGGAAGCCATGGTCCCGCTGAGCCCCGAGACCACCTGCGCACCGGGCGATAGCCTGCAGGAGGTTGTGGCCCGACCGGAGATGCGCATGCACGGCCGGCTTCTGGTTCTGGATGCGAATGAGTTAGTGGGAATAATTACTAACACCGATGTGAGCGCTTTCATACAACACCACGCTCGGATCAGCCAGGGGTTCGGCCAGTAAGGCCAGCGGCTTCCGTCAACCTTTCCGCTGCAAGGCCAGGGCGTCGTCGTCCTCGAAGCCGTACCCGTTGCTCCCTGCCTTGGCGGGTACCTGCCGGGCCAGATCATCCACGTCAACTGGCAGCAATTCGCGGGTGAGCGTTGCGAGATGTTCACTCGTGTATAGCTGACGGATCAATCTGCTACGGCACGGACAGGATGTGAAAAAGCGAACATGTTCGGGGTACCTTTTTGTTCGGTTTAGAAGGTGGCTTCGGCTTCCTGTGACTGGGCTCCTGCATCGGCCTCGGCTTCCGCCAGGAGACGGTCAATCAGTTTGATGAGCACGTGCGGGTCAAAGGGTTTCACCAGGAAACCCTTGACCCCCTGCCGCATGAGGGGTTCGCGATCCGCGTTGACGTGTCCTGTGAGCACCACAATGGGGATGTCACGCAGGCCATTCGAGGACTTGAAGATCTCGAGCAGTTTCCAACCGTCGATGCCGGGCATCATCAGGTCGAGCAGTATGCAGTCCGGCATTTCTCTGGCGCACATCTCGTAAGCCTGGGTGGCATCGTTGCACTCGACGGAGTCATAGCCCACATGCTTCATGATGAGGGAGAGAAGCGTCGTTATCTCGGGATCGTCGTCGACGATTAGAATTTTCACCGCGAACCTCTCTAACGGAACCTCTCTAACGGGATGACTCTAACCCTCTATTACGCAAAAGGCCGGCGTTTACATTCGCCCACCCGAAAGTCCAACCTTCCCGCCAGCCTTTGAATTCGAGGCCGAAACTCCCTTGCCCTTTAACCCCCGCCGCGGCGATAATCTTCCTAGTCTATTGTCGGTGAAACGGAAGAGGTGAGGCCATGAGGGCAAAGCTGCAAGCCACGCTGCCGGTTGGAACGATTCTCCTTCTCGTAGCTGCCACATCCGTGCTCTGGGCCGTCCCCGGATGCGGGCAGTCACGGCGGACCGTGGCATTCCAGGAGGTAGTGCGCGGCATGGACTCCGCTTACGGTGTAAATGGCGTGGCGGCTCCCACACCGGTCCTGCGGGTCATCACCGACGCGCAAGCCCTGGCTGCTTTCGCCTCCGAGTTCATCCCCAACGCGCAGGGGGCGCTGAGCGGCATAGATTTGTCCCAGGACTTCGTCATAGCTACCCTGCAGGGAAGCAAGCCTACTGGGGGTTACTCCATCAGCGTGACCGCCATCTCCCAGCAGAACGCGGATGTCTTTGTGCAGGTCGCCATGGTGGAACCACAGCCCGGTGCCGTGCTGACGCAGATGATCACAAGTCCCTACGAAGTGGTCCGCGTCAGGAGAGCCGATCTGGATCCGCGGGGCAGCCTCTACTTTCAGATGATGGGGCCGGACGGACAGGTCCTGGCGGAACGCCAAGCGGATATCTAAGTGAGTAGGGGTGGCGAGGGTCGGAACGCCCGCCAAGACCGGGAAAAGCAGCGGGGAACAGGATTCGTCCTTTTGCCCCTCCTTGTTGTGCTGCTTGGGATCGCACTCGCCGGCTGCGGTGCGCAGCCGGCGAGGCCGGCTACACCGTTGATCGCCCCCTTCGAACTCCAGGTCAAGTTCGCCAACGTGGACACCAACATGCAGGTCGTTACAGCGGTGGCCACGCTCAGTCCCGGTGATGCCACGCATATCACGCTTGATTTCTGGGACGCTCAACTCGAGCCCGAGGAGGCTTACCGGGCCGTGGGCCACTTATCCCGGGCGGAACTCGAGAATCTGGGCATCGCCATTGAACTCTACGGACAGGCCGCACTGAGGCCGGGCAGTTATTTTTTTGGAAGCGAGTATCCGGATTGCTGCGTGCCCAGCATCACGTCCGGGGGCGTGGAATACCAGCTTCTCCCCAACCCCCAGCAACTGGGTCAGATTCAGCTGGAATCGGTGGACCTGAGCGAGGGAGGCCAGGTACGCGGAAGCATAGACCTCGAATGCTACTACGGGGAGATCATCCGTGGACCTTTTACGGCTATCGTGCATCTGCGCTAGGCTTGAGCGGCTGGTTTTCAGCTCTCGGGTCCGGGAAGAATAACTGCGACGAGGCCCAAGGACTCATGCCATCCTGAAGGGAGTGAACATGATAGACGATGAGCTGGCCATGAAGGCCGTCCGCGCCGCGCTTACGCGGGGTGGCGACTTCGCGGACATCTTTGTGGAGAGGCGTATTTCGACCTCCTTTCGCCTGGAGGAGGAGAAGATCGAGGACAGTGTAACCGGCCTGGAATCGGGGGCGGGCATCAGGGTGATACGGGGAGAATCCGTGGCCTACGCTTTCACCGACGACCTCTCCGAAGCCTCGCTCCTGGCCACGGCGGAGGTGGCGTCGGCCACAGCCCGTTCCAAGTCGGGTGTGACCGAGGCGGGGCTTGTGACCGCGTACGCGGGCCAGGCGACCTTCGACGATTACCTGGCGGTGAGCGATCCCCAGGGTCTCGCCGGTGCGCAGAAGGTGGAGCTGGCGGTGCGGGCTGACAAGGCCGCTCGGGCGCGGGGCAGCGAGATAACGCAGGTGATCATCAGCCTGGGCGATTCGGTCCAGGAAGTGCTCATGGCGAACTCGCTGGGGGAAGTGGTACGCGACCGGCGGTCTCGGGTGCGCGTCGCGGTGAACGCCATCGCCGTGCGCAAGGGCAATATCCAGACGGGGACGAAAGCCCCTGGCATGCTGGGCGGTTACGAGCTCTTCGACCGGATAAGCCCCGAGGATATCGGGGCCGAAGCGGCGGACCAGGCCATCGTGATGCTGGATGCCCGGCACGCCCCCAGCGGGACGATGGTCGTGATCATCCACCGGGGTACGGGCGGCGTGCTGTTCCATGAGGCCTGCGGCCACAGCCTGGAGGCGGACGCCATCTACAAGAGAGCCTCCGTCTTCGAGGGGCAGATGGGCAAGCAGATAGCCTCGCGTATCGTGACCGCCTGCGACGATGCCACGCTGGGCAAGGAGTGGGGCTCCTTCCGGCACGACGATGAAGGGGTGCCCGGCCAGAAGACCTTCGTCATCGAGAACGGGGTGCTCACGAGCTACCTCACCGACCGGAAGCGCGCCTGGCGCGACGGTTTGCCCATGACCGGCAACGGCCGGCGCCAGTCCTACCGCCACATGCCCATTCCGCGCATGACCAATACCTACATCGTGCAGGGAGATGCCACAGACGAGGAGATAGTCGCGGATACCAGGCTGGCCCTCTACGCCAAGCGGCTCGGGGGCGGGGAGGTGAACCCCGTGACGGGGGACTTCATCTTTTCCGTGACTGAGGGGTACATGGTGCGGGACGGCCGCATCGAGGAGCCGGTGAAGGGCGCGACGCTGGTGGGCAACGGCCCCCGGGTGTTGAGGGCCATAGACGCTATAGCCGGCAAGCTGGAACACGACCCCGGCACCTGTGGAAAGGACGGGCAGGGCGTTCCGGTCACCACCGGCCAGCCCACCCTGCGGGTCACGGAGATGGTGGTCGGCGGCACGGCGGAGGAGGTATAAATGGGCGCGTCATCTCAAAAGTCTCTGGAACCGCGGGAGTTACTGGAATTCGCGGGCAAGTGCCTGGACCGCGCCAAGGCGCTGGGAGCGCCCCAGGCCGATGTCTATGTGCAGGACGAGGACGAGCTTTCCGTGCGGGCCTATGGTGGCGAAGTCGAGGCTCTCCGCTCGGCGAACACCAGGGGAGTAGGTATCCGGATCATCGATGGGGGCAGGTTGGGCTACGCCTACGCCTCGGGATTGGACGAGGAGGACGCGGAACAGGCCATCCGGGCCGCCCTGGAGAACGCGGCCTATGTCGAGCCGGACGAAAACAACCGCCTGCCCGACCTGCAGCCCGTAGATATCTCCGAGGCTGAGCTGGGCATCTACGATGCCCGCTTCGAGGAGGTTTCCACCGAGCGGAAAGTGGATTTCGCGCTGGAGCTGGAAGCCGCGACCCGGGACCAGGATCCGCGCATAGCCCTGGTGGAGGCGGCCATCTATGCGGAGTCGCGGTTCACCGTAGGCCTGGCCAATACGCAGGGTTTCTCCTCTTTCTACCGGGGGACGGACAGCTACTGCTACACGATGCCGGTGGCCCGGGAGGGCGAGGAATCGCACAGCGGCTTCGGGTTCTCCATGGGCCGCTCCCTGCCCGAGCTGGACATGCAGGGCGCTGCGGGGGAGGCGGCCCAGCGCGCTGTGTGGCTGCTGGGGGCAAGCAGCATGAAGCCGCGCAAGACCACGGTGGTCCTGGACAATATCATCGCGGCGGAGTTCCTGGGCGCCATCTCCGAGGCGCTCACGGCGGAGGCGGTGCAGCGCGGGCGCTCGCTCTTCGCCGGGAAGGTGGGGCAGGCGGTGGCCAGCGACATGACCAACATCTTCGACGACGGGATACTTTACGGCGGATTCGGCACGGCGCCTTTCGATGACGAGGGGGTACCGAGCCGTATGAATAAGCTGGTGCAGAACGGGGTCCTCGAGGGATTCCTTTACGATACTTATTCGGCGTCGCGGGAGAAGAGCTCCAGCACCGGGAATGCGCGGCGCGGCTCTTTCCGCAGCCGGCCTCGGGTGAGCCCGACCAACTTCTATCTCCGCGAGGGAACCACCTCCCGCAAGGATCTGCTGGGGGCGGTCAGCGACGGGGTCTTTATCCTGCAACTGGTGGGGGTGCACGCGGGCGTCAACGCCATCAGCGGCGAGATATCGCTGGGCGCCCTCGGCCTGCGCATACGCGACGGCGAGTTGGCGGAGCCGCTGCGCGAGATAACCATCGCCGGCTCCATGATGGAGATGCTCCGCAACATAGTCGCGGTTGGCGATGATCTGCGTTTCGTCCCCATGGGCGGGAGCTTCGGGTCGCCCACCATCTCCATCGAGAACGTGATGGTGGCCGGACGCGAATAAGCTTTGCGTGGGGACAGGGGGCGTCAAGGAATTGTCGGAAAGCCGACATAACACGGGGACAGGTCCCGAGTTAAGGATAGTAAAGGCTTTCGGGATTGGCGTTAATTATTCTTAACTTGACGACCAGTCCCCAGAGGTAAAGATAGTGGCGCGCTTCTCCCTTGACAATACCCCCTGTCCCCACGTCAAGGGACCAGGTCGCAGCCGAAGCCGATGAAGATGGTGCTCACCCCGAGCGCCGTCTTGGTGAACCAGTCCCACTCTCGTAAGGCCAGGAGCGGTATCAGCCAGACGAAGTACCACGGCAGCATGTAGCCAGTAGTTAGCAGAAAGGCCACGGTCACCATGGTCCAGGCCTCGGGCATGTCCCCCCGTTCCTTCACTTTGAGCGAGAGGTACCCAAGGACGCTCAGCAGGATGATCCACCCCAGCGTTTTGCCCAGCATGTTCCCCAGGGAATTGGCGGTGTCGTGCGAGAGGCCGACGCCCCGGAAGATAATCTGCACGAGGTGGGTGAAATGCCAGCTCAGGCTGTAGGAGTTGCTAAGCTGCAGGTTCTGGCGGGTGGAGTCCAGCGTGTGGATGCCCTGCCAGAAGGGCATGAACAACAAGGCCACGATGATGAGAACCACGGCTCCGTATCCCACCAAGACCTTGACGCGGTCCCACCAGAGAGCCCGGTTCTGCAGCAGGTAGATCATGAAAACGACCAGGAAGAGCCCCGTGATGTACTTGACCATCACCGAGAGCGTCAGCATCACGAAGGCGAGCAGATCGTGTTTCCTCAGTATCAGCAGGAGCGCGGCCAGGGCGAAACAGATCATCATGATGTCGTTGTGCCCGCCGCCCGCCGTCTCTATCAGCACCAGGGGACTCCAGGCATAGAGCATGGTGCCGAAGGACCGCCTCTCCGGGGCGACATCTTCCATTAATTTCCATACGAGCACGATGTTGACCAAGTGGAACACGGCCATGGCGGTCTTGAAACTGTAGATATTTGCGGTTATGCCCGAACCCGTCACCTTGACCAGGAAGACGGAGAACACCGTGTACAGCGGGGCGTACACTACACCGGTGTTCTTCCAGTTGAGGCTGGTGAAAGCCATGAGCGGGTCGTCCAAAAATCTCTGCGGCGTTATGAGGTAGGGGTTCTGCTTGTAGACGGCCCCGATCTTGCCGTAGAAGATGTTGGAGAAGAGGTCGCGTGACACCAGCGGCGGCATGAGCACCAGGAGTACGCTCAGCCCGGCCGCCACGCCCAGGATGGTAGTCAGCTTGCGCCCCTCG
>JAHEXQ010000066.1 GCA_023252035.1 Actinomycetes bacterium | reverse complement strand
GAGGTGATGACCTCCGCGTGGGCGGGCTTCAATATTTCGCTGGCATGAAAAGCCGTCCTCGGGTGGAACTTCAACAGCAGTTTGGGGCCGTTTAGGGCTGCCGGTATCCCTTCCTGGAGAAGAGCGTGAGTCGTGCGCTTCTTCTTCTTGACCCGTTCCATAACCTGAGTCCACCCGCGCTTCACCGTTTCGATGTCGATGCGGGGCTGGGCCTGCGGCGGCACTGCCGGTGCTTGCTCTGTTGTTTCCTGCGCGGCCTCCGCCACACTCACTTCTGCGGCGACCTCGGGCGGTGCGCTCCCCCACTCCTTCTCGGCAGGCTCGGAGCGCCCGGCTTTTTCCGCCGCAAGGCGCTGGGGCGGTGGCTGGCCGCTGCCCCGCTGCATGCCCTCCAGGATGCCCTCCAACCGCTCCACCCGGGAGTCCAGGGAGCCGGGGCCGCTGTCCAATTCGGGACGGCACATCCGGGCCACGGTCATTTCCAACGGAATGCGCGGTGAATCCGCGCCTTTCATCTCGTTGCCGGCCTGATTAAGCAGATCGATGAAACGAAGGGTGCGGCGCGGGTCCAGGGAATGGGCCTGCTGGTGCAGAAGCTCGTAGGTCTCCTCCTCCAGCTCCGCGAACTCCCTGCCGTCCTCGAGATTCTGGAGAAGAAAGAGCAGACGGAAGTGGTCCACGGCGTCGCGGACGAACTGTTGCAGGTCCTTCCCGGACTCTACCAGTTCCTGCACCAGCCGGAACGCACCGGTGACGTCCGCTGCGCTAACCAGGTCGCCCAGCCGCAACAGAAGTTCCGTCTCCACCATCTGGAGCAGCGACGTGCAATCGGCCAGCTTGATCGCGTCCCCCGTGAAAGCGGCCAGTTGGTCCAGGGAGACCAGAGCGTCGCGCACGGAGCCGTGCGCGTAACGCGCTATCAGGCGCATGCATCCGGGCTCCACCTGGAGCCCTTCCGCTTCCGCTATCCTCTCGAGCAGGGCGCGCAGTTCTGCCACATCAACACGGCGGAAGTCGAACCGCTGGCATCGCGAGAGGATGGTCTTGGGAACCTTCTGAGGTTCCGTGGTCGCCAGGACGAAGACGACATGATCCGGAGGCTCCTCCAGCGTCTTCAAGAGCGCGTTGAAAGCCTCTGTCGTGAGCATGTGGACTTCGTCGATGATATAGACCTTCTTGCGGCTCTCGGCTGGGGAAAACGCCACTTTGTCGCGCAGCTCCCTGATGTCGTCGATTCCCCGGTTGCTGGCCGCGTCAATCTCAATGACATCCAGCGAGATTCCCTCGGTTATGGCCCGGCAACTGTCGCAGGTATTATCCGGCTGCGGCGTCGGCCCCACGGCACAGTTCACCGCCTTGGCCAGGATGCGCGCCATGGAGGTCTTGCCCGTGCCACGGGGCCCAGCGAAAAGGTAGGCGTGGGACAGGCTGTTCGATTTGATCGCATTGGAGATGGTTTTAACAACGAAGTCCTGGCCGATGACCTCCTCGAAGGTCTGCGGTCTCCATTTACGGTAAAGAGTGACATAGGCCAAGCGGGTTCAGCTCCAAATTATTTCAGGGGAATCCAACACTTACGGGCATTATACGCAAAAAGAAATGATCGTGCACCCGCCTTTGACCAACAGCTCCGGGCGCCGGCCGGACAGCCTGCTCCGACCAGGTTGCTCTACGGCACACGAAACGGTTTGCTTACCGCTGCTTCCTTCCGGACCTGGCGGGGTTCACAAATTTCCGTTGCGCAGGACCCGATCTTCAACGCCGCTTGTCCGGTCTCAGACCTCGCAACCGAAAAGCCTGGGGCGGGAATTCAGCCCCGCTATAGCGGATTGCGGGTTCAGGGCACCGCTAGCTCCCCGCCTAGCACGATCAATTCGAGTATAGCATGGGTGGCGTTGAAGTAAATGCGCCGGCATCAGCACGCCCAACACAGCGAGGCCTGGAGGCTGTCGCATGAATGCCCTCTTTGCTCCGGCTCCACCCCTGGAAAAGCGGATTCCGATCCTTGAGCGGGGCGCCGAACTGGGCCCAGGCATCGTACGGGGAAACCGGTGGCGCCTAAAAAGCCGTTCTTGCCTTGTGCGACAGCCTCTCAGCCCCTTTTGGACAATGGTCGGTCGGCGCGGGCCCGAAGGGGACTGCGCAACGAGGCAGCATTTGAACCTGGGTTTGTGGCGTGGCCGGGCGCTCTGCCGATATAATGATTTCCAGAAGGGTGGTGGCCATGGAAGACCAGGACTTGATGCTGGAAAGAGTCCCCACAGGCCTGCCAGGGCTGGACACGATGCTGGGCGGAGGGTTCTTGCGCCCCTCGGTGACGCTGGTCAAGGGCGCGCAGGGCAGAGGTAAAAGCTGCCTCGGACTCACCTTCGTCGCCCAGGGCATTCTCGAGTACGGGGAGCCCGGCCTCATCATCACCTTCGAGCAGTTTCCCCGGAAGATCTACCGCGACGCCGAATCCCTAGGGCTGGATCTGAAGAAGCTCGAGGATGAAGGCAAGCTCCGCACCATCTTCACGAGCCCCGAAGTGATGATGGACCAGGTCCAGACTCCGGGCGGACTGTTGGATAGCCTGGTGATGGAGATGGGGGTGCGCCGCGTATTCGTCGATTCCATCACCCACATGGAGCGCATCACGCATGATCCCTTAGCCCTGCGCGAGCTCATCTTTGCTTTCCTGAACGGCCTGCTGCGTCACGAGCTTGCGGCTGTCATCGCCCAGGAGGACCCGGAAGTGTTGGGCTTCATGCGGGCCTCGGAATACGGCGTCTCCTGCCTGGCGGATACCGTCCTTCAACTCCGCTATGTGGAGCCGGGCTCGTCCATCCAGCGCGCTCTGGTAATCATCAAGCAGAGAGCGGCCGCCCACGATAAGGGCATCCGGCGATTCAGCATAGACCCGGAGGGCATACATATCGAGAGCCCCTTCAGCGAACAGGAGGGCGTCCTTTCGGGCGCGCCCCGTCGCGAGCTGAACGCCTTTATGGGTATCTTCGGGAGAGGGGAGAGACAGAAGTATTGAAAGGAGAGTCATGCAGAAGAGGGTCCTGGTGGTTGATGACGACCGGGAGATGGTCGAACTTATCGAGCTCTTTTTGAATAATGCCGGGTATGAAACGCTGGCTGCTTTCTCGGGCGAGAGCGCCTTGGAGCAGGCCTTCCAGCAGAAGCCTGACTTGATTCTCCTGGACATCATGATGCCCAATGTCGACGGATGGGAGGTCTTCAGGCGGGTCAAGAACGATCCCCAGGGGGGGAAGATCCCCATTGTGTTCCTGACTGCCCGCACTCAGAACATCGACCGCATGATCGGCCTTTCGGTCATGAAGGCCTCGGGCTACCTGACCAAGCCCTTCAGCAAGAAGGAACTGCTCGATGAGGTCGAAAGGGTTCTGCAAGAGGAATCGCCCGGCTAGGCACGGCGCTGTCACGCCGGGCGCGCGCTTTGCGCGGCGAATCCGATCTAATCTGGAGGCGGTTGTTGAACTGGTTGGACTGGCTTGAGACCCCGGTGCTCTTCTTCGGCATTCTTTCTGCAATTGCGGCGGGTGCTCTGTTCGTTTACTTCACGGGGACCTGCCGTCTCGCCAGCCTGAAGTTCGGCCGGCGCATGCTTTTCTCTCTCTGATATCCAGCTCTTTCCTCCTTTTCCTGGGGGTGACCATGGCCTTCGCCGCGGTGCGCGCGGGGAGCTATTCCTTCTATCTGTCTGTGTCGGCAGCGCTTTCGGGCGTCGCCTATATCTGCTCTCGATGCGCTGTTTACGGGTGATGGTCCAGAAATGAAAGCTCTGTGGGTAAGTGGGCTCTATTCGCTGGCCCCTCTTTCCATGGCACCCTTGCTCGCCGTCCTGGGGGTGCTGGGCAGACGCTTAGAGCAAGCCTTGGAGGTCGCTTCTCCGGCCCGTTCAGCGGCGGGAGGCCGGCACCCTCATAATCCGTACATCCCTTCGTCATAGCAGCGGCGACGGGCTTCCGTGCTCCTGGGCCTCGCACTCATAGAGCACGACGGTGAGCGCTGCGGCGTCCCGGCCACAGCCCTTGATCTGGGGCACCTGGAGGGCTCGCGACCCGGGCCGCTCTTTGGTTCCCTGGACAGCCCTGATAAAATTAAAGCCGATCTCATCGCCGTAGCCTCGCACCAGTTGAGGACGCCTCTCGCCATCATCAAGGGATGTGTGGATGCTTTTCTCGCCGGGGAGCTGCAAGAGCTGGGCGGTTTTCAAGCGAGCAGGATGGGCATTATAGACGCCAGGGTGGATCAGATGACGGGCATAATCAATGACCTGCTGGACCTGGTAAGGGCAAGCGAGCAACGCCTGGTGGGGGAACGGCACATAGCCTCTTCAAGCAGCCTCGCGGAGTCCGAAGTGGAGGCGCTGCGGGTGTAGGAGGCGGAAGCGAAGGAACTCGATCCCGGCTGCCGCATAGAAGACGGGCTACCGGGCATAACCGTTGATGCAGACCATATCCGCCCGGCCTTGCAGAACATATTGGATAATGCCATTATGTTTGCGCCGTAAGGCGGAAGCATAGCCGCGACCGCCGGCGCCGCGCCTAGAGGCGATGCGTTGGAGGTCGCCGTGCAGGATTCGGGGCGGGCATACCGCTCGAGCAAATGGATAAGGTATTTGCTATGTCTCACCAGCTAGTCACCACCTCCACCCACCGCGCCGGGGGGTTGGGTTTAGGCCTCTCCCTCGCCAGAGAGATCGCGCAGGCGCACGGGGTCGACGCCCGCATGGAGAGCCAGGTGGGTAAGGGGTCAACCTGTACGATCCGGCTTCCCCTGTACCCGGAAGGCCCGCCATGCGACTGATCCGGCGCGGCCAGACCGGAGTTCAGGTGAGGGATGTCCAGAAACGCCTGCTCGAGCTGGGCTACCAGGAAACCGGTCTCGATGCCGAGCTGCGAGAGGGGCGTTTCGGAGAGGCGACGGAGAAAGCCGTGCGCGCTTTCCAGGAAGCCCGGCGCCTCCGTGTGGACGGCCTCGTGGGCGATCAGACCTGGCTGGAACTGGTGGAAGCATCCTATGGGTTGGGTGACCGGTTTCTCTACATCACAATTCCTCCTTTCCGGGGCGATGATGTGCGCGAAGCGCAGCGCTTTCTGAACTCTCTCGGTTTCAGCGCAGGTAAGGAAGACGGGATTTTCGGGCGGGAAACCGAGATGGCGGTCAAGGCCTTTCAATCGAACACGGGCTTGCCCCAGGACGGCATACTGGGCGCTTCCACCATCAACGCGCTCCTCTCCCTGCGCCATGCAGTCAAACCCACCAGCATCGCCGAGGTCCGAGAGAAGCTCAGCGTGGAGAGTGTATCGCGCCCCGAGGAGATCGAGGTGGTAGTCGCCGGGCCCCCGGCTGGCGTAGCGGCAGGGCTTTCGCGCCACCTCCAAGCGCTGTTGAAAGACCGCGGTGCTGTGGTGCTGGACTCGACCTGGCTGGACGAGGGCGATGAGACCGGAGTGGCCGCCGCAGCCAACCTCCAGTGCGCTGACCTCCTCTTCGGGCTATGCCCTATCCCCGCCACTTCAAGCGCCCCGGATAATCTCATCCTCTATTACTTCTCCGGCGGTAAGTCCGAGTCCCCTGAGGGGAAGCGGCTGGCCCTGCTTATGGCTGAGGCGCTGCGCCCTCATACGCACCGGGCCATCGAGGTGGTGGGCAAGAGCTTCCGCATCCTGCGTGAGTCGCGCATGCCCTGCGTGGTGCTCGAGGGCGAAGTGCGGCAGCCGGAAGTGGAACGCTCGGCCGCAGCGCTGCATGCGGCCATCATGCAATGGCTCGGCCTCTAGCTCAGCCGGCTTGCCCCGATGAACGCTCAGGTTTCCGGAAACTCGATATCCTCTATGGTGACCTCCACCCGCAATACCTGCGTGTCGGCCATCGCTCCCAGGAAATCCCGCACCTTCTTCTTCACGGCCTGGCTGAGGTCGGGAAGTCGTGAGCCGTAGCGCACCCTCAGGTGCAGGTCGATCACCAGACTGCCGTCTTTCTCCTCGCTGATGCGAACTCCTCGCTGCATGAACTCCCGCTTTACCCTGGAGGTGATGCTCTCCATGGCGGGCTGCTGGCTGCCCACCACGCCCTCGACCTCAGAAGCGGCCTGCCAGGCCAGGCCGGCCAGGACGTCCCGGGAGACCGCTACGCGCTCCCCCTTACCGTTCTCTTCAGATAGGTTCACAGTTTCTTCACTCCATGCCTGACAGAGGAGACCAAGACGCTTCCGTCCGAAAGGGCGAACCGGATCGTCCTTCCATAATCGCCGCCGGTATCCTCTCCCGCCAAATTTATCTTAAGCCGTTTCAGCGTGCTTTTCACCGCCTCAACATTGCGCTCACCCACCTGCAGCCTGTAGCCCATTTCTCCTTCGCGGCCGCGGCGACCAGGCATGCTGAACATTCTGGCGCCACCCACGATCTTCGCCACGACCAGCCTCCTCTGCGCCCCCATGCGCTCCATCTGTTCCAGCATATCCGGGATGGCGGAATCCGCATACTTCGCTTTCTTGAGCGGTTGATGCGCCAACGCACAGGTGGGTAGCATCACATGGGCCAGAGCCCCCACCCGGTTCACCGGGCAATATATAGCCACTCCCACGCAGGAACCCAGGCCGTAGCAGGCCAGGATGACTTCGGAGTTTGCGGCTACGCGCAACTCGCCCAGCCCGACCTGGATTAATCCTTCCATGGCCCGCCGCGCATCACTTCACCCCTAAGTGTCCCAGGATGGTGTCCAGCGAGCCCGCGTCCGGAAAGAACACCAGGTGCCCACTCACGGCCAGACCGGCCAGGTCGAAAGTGGTCTCTATGACCAGGACTTCATCGTCGGCTTCCCCGAGCTCTACCAAGATGAGGTCGATAACGGCCCCCGCCATGTCCCGGGCAAAAGCGGGTACCGAGGGGCGTAGCGTAAGGCCCGTCAGGTTTTCCAGGGCGTTGAGATAGGAGCCCGTCAGAATGCTGCCCACTTCCTGCAGGCCTGACCGAGCGAGTTCGCTCAACTGCTCGGTCGGCTCCTCCGGCAACATCATGTTGATGAGTTGCAGCGCGCTCGGCTCAGGAAGCAGCAATAGCATGCGGCCGTTCACCTCACCGCTCACGCGCAGGTAAACGCCGACAACGACCGTTTCAGGGCCGCCCGCCAACTCCGATACCAGATCCAGCGGAAGGATGAGGGCTTTAGGGACATGCACCATGATCTTGGCCTTCACCATGCTGGAGAGGGCCATGGCCGCGTTTCCCGCCCCTATGTTGCCCGCCTCCCTGAGCGCGTCCAGTTGAAGAGGTGTAAGCTTCTCTTCCAAGCCGTTTCTCCCTTCCCTCTACGGCGGCCTAAAGCGCATCCGCCTCATCATCCCGAACAATACCAACCCGCTCTGGTTGCTCCGCTAATCCAGAAAGCTGGGAACATCCAGAATTAAGGCAACCTGGCCGTTTCCCAGAATGGTTGCTCCCGAAACCCCCTTTATCCCCTTCAAGAACGGCCCGAGCGGAGTTATCACTATCTCCTGTCGTCCCAGCAGTTCCTCTACGGTTATTCCCACGCTTCGCCGGCCTATTTCGCAGATGACCACCGGAACAGCCTCCGAAGTACCGTTTCCGTTCAAGCCGAACATGGCAGCGAGGTCGAGGAGTGGAATGGTTTCCTCACGCACCAGGATGACTTCGCGGCCCCTGACCCTACGCACGCTGAAAGGATCGATCATTACCGTCTCTCTCACGGTACCCATGGGGAGCGCATAGACCTCTCCTCGCGAGGCCACGAGCAACGCCTCGATTATGGCGAGGGTCAGCGGGAGCTTCATGGCGAAGGTGCTACCCACGCTCTCCTCCGTCCATAGTTGGAGCGAGCCGCCCAGGGATTCCACTTTGCTCTTCACGGCGTCCAGGCCTACGCCCCGGCCCGACACGCCGCTGACCTCTTCTCTGGAGGAGAATCCCGGATGCGTCAGTATCTTGAGCAGTGCGTCCAGCCCGGGGCTGCGCGCTTCCTCCGGGGAGACCAGGCCCGTCTGTAAGGCCAGTTCAAAGACACGCGCAATGTCGATTCCCGGACCGTCGTCGGAGACCTCTATGGAGACCTGATCGCGGTCTCGCCGCGCCCTTAGGCTTATCTGGCACCGCGCCGGCTTGCCGAGCATCTGCCGGGTAGCGGGGTCCTCAGCCCCGTGATCCACCGCGTTGCGCAGGAGGTGCATGAGCGGGTCGCTGATCTCGTCCAAGATGGTTCGATCGAGTTCGATCTCGCGCCCTTCGATTGCGAAATCCACTTCCTTGCCCTTGTTCCGCGCCAAGTCCCTGACCATGCGCGGGAACCGGTTGAATATCTGCTCGACGGGCACCATGCGCGTCTTCATAACCTCGTCCTGCAGATCGGATACAAGTCGTGCGAAGAAGAGCGCCGTCTCCTTGAGATCCTTGTCCTGCAGCCTCTCGCTGATCTCCTGCAGCCTGGTGCGGTTGATGACCATCTCCCCCACCAGGCCCATCAACTTGTCCAGGCGGGCTATGTTCACCCTGACGCTCTGCGTCTTCATGGGCGAGGCCGGAACTGCCGGCCCTTCCTCCCTCTCCTTTTCGCGTGGGCTCGTTGCCGTGCGCGCTACGGCCTCCTCGTGCTCCTCCGGCGATACCTCGCCCACCCTTACGGCCTCGATCTCCGAGATGGCCATCAGCGCGCTTTTAAGCTCCTGTGCTTCCTTGCGGCTAATAACCAGCATCTGGAATTGGTCCTCGAACTTCTCGTCCTCTAGATCCTCCACGGAGGGCTCGCTCTGGACTATCTCTCCCAACTGCCCGAGCTTCTTGAATACCATGAAGACGCGCACGGACTTAAGCAGGCAATGCGAGTCCAGCTTGATATCTACGCGGTAAGCCCTCGCTCCCGGCTGCGCAGCGAGGAGGGCGCTCAGGTCCGGCCCGGGATGCGTCTCCGCGCCCGCGGGTTGAGGAATCTCGGGTCTCTCCGGTGCCCCGGGCGCTTCGGGCCTCAGGGGGAGCGCTGCGGGTTCGGCAGGTTTCTCTCGCTTTTTGGTCAAGGGGGCCCCTGCCGGTTGAGCGGGCTCCACGACAGCCCTGATCTCCCCCAGCGCCGCCGCGGTGTCCACGCCTTCCACGTCGCGCTCATCGATATTCCGGACCATCTCCGCCAGCGTGTCGAAGCAGCGGAAGAGCACGTCCACAACGGCGGGCGCGGGCTTTATCTCCTCTGCCCGCAAACCATCCAGCACGTTCTCCATCTCGTGGGCGAGCTCCGTCATGCCTTCGTAGCCCATGGTGGCGGACATACCCTTGAGGGTGTGGGCCGAACGGAATATCTCGGTGAGCAGGTCCTCGTTCTGCGGGTTCTTCTCGAAATCGAGCAGCGCACGGTTCAGCGCCTCGAGGTGCTCCCGCGCCTCCGCCATAAAGAGCTCCTTATACTGGGAGGTGTCCATTTCCATAAGGCCAGGTGGCGAGGTTCCGCCCCTGCGGTTTCCTGATGCCTATCGGGTTCCCGCCTCGTCTAGAGCAGGCACAGGATCGCCTCAGGTATCTCCCGCAAGGGAACCACGCAATCCACCGCCCTCCTTTCTATGGCAGCGCGGGGCATGCCAAACACAAGCGACGTGGATTCGTCCTGCGCAACCGTCTTTCCTTTCATCTCCTTGATGCGCGCCATTCCCTCGGCTCCATCGGTTCCCATGCCTGTCATTAGAACGCCGATTGCGTCTTCCCCGTAGAGCTCGGCCACGGAGGCCATGGTTACATCAATGGCCGGCGAGGCTTTGACCGAATCAGCCTCCTTCAACGCCACGCGGCCGCTTCCCCCTTTGGTCACCACGAGGTTGAAGCCGCCCGGCGCCACCAGGGCCAGGCCCGGTTCCAGCCGGTCGCCTCGCTCCGCCTCCTTGACGCTGATGCCGCTCCGGTAATCCAACCTTTCCGCGAAGGTCCGCGTGAAGACGGCCGGCAAATGTTGAACCACGATAATGGAGGCCGGGATGTTTTCCGGCAGCTCCGGCAGGATCTCTGCCAGAGCCTTGGGGCCGCCCGCCGACGCGCCAAAGACGATGGCCTTGGCCGTAGCCGGCTTCCGTTCCTTAAAGCGGCTCGCTAGGCGGGGCGCCTGGAAAGCACTCCTCCGCATCGTCGAGGCTGTGCCGGCCGCCATCCTTATCTTACCGAGGACATCCTCGCTCATGGCGCGCGCCTCGGCGGGCAGATGTGCCGGCTTAGCGATAAAATCCACGGCTCCGAGCTCCAGGGACCGGATGGTGGGAACCGCACCCCGGCGCGTCAATGCGCTCAGCATGACTACGGGCCGCGGGTTTTTCTTCATGATGTGTTCAAGCGCCGTCAGCCCATCCATCTCCGGCATATGGATATCCATGGTTATGACGTCAGGATCAAGCTCCGCAGCGGCTTTCACGGCCTCCAGCCCGTTGGACGCGGTCCCCACGACTTCCATCTGCGGGTCCGAACGGATGATGTCGCCCAACATCTTCCGGACTAAGGCTGAATCATCCACTACCAGAACTTTTACGGGGCGCAGCATCGTGTGTTCTCCTTCGCTGCCGGTGCGTCCTATTCTTCGAGGGTCTTGCGGACCGTTTCGATTACCTTGGAGGGCTGGAAGGGCTTTACGATGAAGTCTTTGGCTCCCGCCTCGAGTGCTTCCACGACCAGAGGCTGCTGGCCCATGGCACTGCACATGATAATCCTCGCGCCCGGGTCTTTGCCGAGGATCTGCTTGACGGCTTCTATGCCATCCATCTCGGGCATGACGATGTCCATGGTAACCAGGTCCGGACTGAGTCGCCCGTACTTATCCACTGCCTCGAGCCCGTTTTCCGCCTCACCCACCACATCGATGCCGGCGTTCTTCAGAATATCTTTGATCATCATGCGCATGAAAAGCGCGTCGTCCACTATCAAAACGGTCGGAGCCATTCACTCCCTCCTCCCATCCATGGAAGAACCGACGTCACTCGGAATCGCTGGCGGCTGTTTGCCCATCTGTCCCACTCGCTCCCCGCCAATCCTCGACGGCACTCAGCACATGAGCAACGTCGAGAAGAATCAACAACCTGTTCTGCAACTTGATAACTCCCTTGATCATCCCGGATTCCGCTTCCTGTGAGAACACGGGGCTGGCTTCTACGCTGCTCGCAGACACCCGGAACACTTCGGAGACATAATCGACGATCATGCCCACCTTGTTCTCGCCCAGCTCGACGACTATTATGCGGCGGTCTCCGCCTCCGGAAGCTATGTTGAGCCGTTCCGCCAGGTCGATCACGGCCAGTATCTGGCCGCGCAGGTTGATAACCCCCTTCATATAGGCGGGCGCATTGGGCATGCGGGTTACGTCCACCATGTTGAGGATCTCGCGGACCTGCGAGACCTCGATGGCATACTCTTCCCGACCCAATTGGAAGGCAACCAGCCGGATCTCCTCTTCGTCGCCCTGGCGGATCACGTCTTCCACTTGCTCATCCTCTCGCTCACTATACCCGCGGCCATACCGGTCCAACCAACACCGTTTCGTGCGGCCGAACCCTTTCAATATCGGCAGCACGGCCGCTCGGCCTAACCCGTCTCCCCCTCGCGGACGGCTGCGGCCCGCGCTTTTATGCGCATAGCCCGGTAATCCACGGCGTCGCGCGGGGTGGGTGGCAAAACTGCTATCGACGCTCTTACGGCCGCCTCTGCAAGTGCTCTCTCAGCGCAGTCCGACAACTCCTCGACGGTGTCGGCGTGCTCCGGGTAACTCGCGATTCCGATGCTTACCCGCAACCTGGTTCCATTGCCGGAGTCGTTTTGCGAGAGGGTCTCGCGAATGCGGCCAGCCGGCACGCGTGCGCCCTCTGGCCCGGTATCCGGAAGAATCACCGCGAACTCATTTTCCCCGTAGCGTGCCGGTATGTCCAAGTCCGCCCGGATCAGGTCGCGCATCCTCTCCGAACTCTCGCGCAACTGGCTGTGCAGCGACCCCTCCCTGCCTGCCTCCAGGCCGTCCAGGCGTGCCAGCAACAGGGAAAGTCCTTTACCGTGCCGGGTAGCCCGGCGCATCTCCTCCCTCAGCCGCAAATTGTAATATCTGGTTGCCAGCAGGCCGGTGGGCTCGTCGAGTATGGCCGTCTCATAAGAGCGAGCGTTGGCTAGAGCCGAGGCTGTCAATGCCGCCAGTTCGCCCAGCACCCAGGGTTGGCTTAAGGCGCAGCTCTCCGCCGGGCCCTCCCATGCCAGGCAAATCAGCCCCAGGGGCCTGCCACACGCCCGCAAGGGGACCACCCATTTCGCGCCCAGGTCCCGCAGCTCCCTCCGCAGCGCTGCCAGGGCGCCCGCGCCTCGCCGGGGCAAATCGCTAACGGCTAGTGGTCCGTTCAGCCGGCAGAGTTCCGCTACAAGTCCGGGGGGGGCTATGCTCTTTACCCGGCTTTCCTTCAGCCCGCTCCCCTTGCCGGCCACCCGCACGTACCTCTCTCCGTTGAGAGCGAGGAAGATGGCCGCGCCGCTCGCTCCGGATAATTGTACGAAGGAGTCCAGCGCTATATCGGCTCTTTTTCGCAACTCCAGCGTCTCGCCCAACCGTATGGCAGCCCGGCATACCTCCTTACAAGCCGCCTCCGTGGCGCCCGGCAGTTCGCGCGGTGACCCGTCTTTCCTCACGCTAGCCTTTCCCTTCTTTCCTGTAAATCCGCTCCCGTCGGAAGACGGGGGCGAAATCCCGGCCGAAAGAGCCCAGCAACACCTCGCTCCGCCCCATGACCAGATATCCACCCTCCCGCAGGCTCTCACGGAAGTAGCTCAG
>JAHEXQ010000191.1 GCA_023252035.1 Actinomycetes bacterium | reverse complement strand
GGCCCGTTGTGCCGCTTAACTCTACCGAACCGCCGTGTACGGACCCGTACGCACGGTGGTGTGACAGGGACAGCCCGCGAGGGCTTACCTATGTCGATTGCATCTCCTCCGTCCGCCCACAGATGTACGGTTTTCGGATGTACGGGGACAGGTACAGATGTACGGTTCGCCGCGAAGATCCAAACCCTTTCCCTTTCCTTTCCCGCCCTACCGGTTCCAGGCACGCATGCGGACAACGCTCAGGAAGTACATGGCAGCGGTGAAAGCAACGAGCATGAGACTGCTCACCGTCATTCCGAAATACTCTTGGAATCCCAGCCCGCGGTAGAAGAGATCGGAGCAGTAGGAGACGGGGCTGAACCACGAGAGGACCCGGCCCCAGTAGGGAAGCGTGGGAATCGCTACAAAAATGCCGCTGATGAACATCAAGGGCAGGCGTACCACGTTCAGGACCATCATGACCTTCGGGGGAGTGTCCGCCTTCACGGTGGAGATGAGCATTCCCATGGTAGCCAGGCAGAGGTTCCCCAGGATGAGTGCAAGGATGAGGGCTCCGAAGCTGGCCACGGTGGAACCGAAGAAGGCAAGTCCAATAGCGAGCGGAACGACGGAGATCACCAGTCCAAAGAGGAACGCCGATACGACCTTGCCCAGCACTGCTGCCGGGAGCGATATAGGGGCGAATAGCAGGCGCTCGAAAGTGCGCGTCATCTTCTCCCAGGGCACGCTGAATGGCGCCACTGTGGTGGTTGAGAAGAAGAGGGTCAGCGCCATGAGCCCGGGGAAGAGGGTTACGGCCCTCACGTCCCGTCCTATGGTGAAGGCGAAGAAGATGGCGATGGGAAGGAGCAGCCCGAACATGAGCACGGCCGGCTGGAAATAGTATATACGCATGTCCTTATGGGAGATGGCCCAGGCTTTCCTCAGTTCATCCCAAGGAGACGGCTTCCTGATGGCAGCTTCCTGGCTCGGCATCCTATGCCACCTCCTTCTTCCCGGTAAGCTGGACGAAGACTTCTTCCAGGGATGGGCCCAGGGTGCTTATGGATATGGGTTTTGTCCCCATTTCGCAGACCAAGGCGAACAGAGCCTGCAGGACCGCAGGCGGATCTGAGGTCATCAGGTGGTATTTGTCTCCCAGCGCCCGCATCCCGTGTACACCTGGCAGGTGGGCAAGCTCGCTCTCCTGTGCAGAATCCAGCTCTGCCTCGAAGGATATCTCGATGGCCTGGGCTGCCGTCGCAGCCTGTTTCAGCCGCGACGGAGTGTTCACCGCTATCAGGTGTCCGTGGTCGATGACGGCAATGCGCTGGCAGAGCGCATTGGCCTCCTCCATATTGTGCGTGGTGATGAAGACGGTGACGCCCTGTTTATGCAGGTCCAAGACGATATGGCGAATGAGGCGGGCGCTCTCCACGTCCAGGCCCGAGGTGGGTTCGTCGAAGAAGACGACCCTGGGGTCGTGCATGAGCGACATCGCGATGGTGAGACGGCGCCTGAGCCCCATGCTGAGCTGATCCGCCCTCTTCGCGCGGTGATTCTCCAGCCCGAAAAGCTCTATAAGTTGCGATGCCCGCTTGACCCTGTTCTTCGACCGCATTCCATAGAGCGCCCCGGTAAAGACCAGATTGTTCAAGGTGGACAGTTCGGAGAAAGTATTCGAGGCCTCGGGAACTATTCCGATAACCGTTTTAACTGCTAGCGAATCGCTCACCGTGTCCAGCCCCATGATGCGCGCATGTCCATCACTGGGCCGTGCCAGATTGGTCAGCATGCGCATGGTTGTGGTCTTGCCGGCTCCGTTGGGCCCCAGAAAGCCGAAGATCTCTCCCTGCTCCACGTCGAAGGAAACGTGGTCCACGGCGAGGAAGTCCCCGAAGTACTTGCTCAGCCCGTCGACCTCAATAGCAACATCCATATTAAGCTTCCATTTCGGGTCAGTGGCAGCAAGGCCCGTCTTCGCCATGGCCATGTTCGTGACCTTCTCCGTGGCCGCTGCAAGTTGCTTCGCCGCCTTGCAGGTTCCCGGCTAGAAACTGCGTTAGTGCATCTTCCGCACTGCCTTGTATACCCGCTATTACGGCGATGCCCGCATGTTGGAGATGTTGCATGGCACCCATGCCCAGGCCGCCGGCGATCACCAGGTTCACCTCGCGCTCGCGGAACATGAGGGGCAGAGCCCCGCAATCATGGCCTCCGGCCACCACGGACTCGCGCGATGTTACCTGCCCGTTTTCAATCCCGGCCAGGAGAAATCCCTCGGACCTGCCGAAATGCTGCGAAACCTGATCGCCTTCCGTAACGATTGCTACGTTCATTGCTCTTCCTTTCCCTTCTCGTTTGCCTGTCTGCGCCGGCATCGCGCCCCGCGGTGCTGATGCCGGTCACATGCGGGGCACCGGCACGTTCCCGTTTCTTCGCATTCCCGGCGCGCGAACTGCTTTCCGCAGCGCCCGCAACGGTGCATGCCACCGCTTTTCCTCAGGATATAATTGCCCCCCTCGATGCGGATGATGCTGCCGCTGAGCAAGGCCCCCACAACCTTGGCCCTGGCCTCATTAACCATGCGTTGGATGGTGGGGCGTGAGATCTCCATCTCCTCGGCGGCATCCTGTTGATAGAGGCCTTCCAGATCTATCAGGCGGAGCGCTTCCAGTTCCTCCATGCTCAGAACGACTTCAGTCAGTCCGGCTGTGGGAACGCCCTGCGGCCTGTAGCAACAGGCCCGGTGCTCTTCTTGCACCATTTTCGGTTTAATGGGTCGTGCCAATTACTCTTGTTCTTCCTCTCCTGCGACGGCTGCGGACCACGCTTATTATCTGCTCCTCACCGCATCGATACTATATGTTATTATGAGCATATGTCAAAAAACTATTATCAAGGCGGAGGTGAGGAAATTGCCGGAATCGCGAGAACATAGAGTAGCTATAGCGGTCATGGAAGACGAAAGGCACGTAGCTTCTCACTTCGGGGCTGCGCCTCGGTTTATCATCCTCAAGGTGAAGAACGGAAAGGTAACCGCCAGGGAAGTGCGGACCAATACGGACAAATGCATCCACGCAAGTGGGACGCTCGGCTGTTGGGCGGTAATGGAGAAGGTCTTGCCGGATGTGCGGGTAGTCATTTCTGCCGGCATGGGAGAGAACGCATATGTGGGCCTTCTCCGGCGCGACGTGCTGCCGTTAGTGACAGAGGAGACGGATGTGGAACAAGCTGTCCGCGATTATCTCCACGACCGCCTGCAGGAAAACCCCGGCTTGGTGCATCCTCCTTTTAAATAAGCTGTGCTGTGCTTGGGCGGCGCAGATGCATATCCGAGACGGAGCAGGGAACACGGAAAATGGAAATCGAGCTTGGCTGGAAACGTTTGTCGGTGGATAAACGTGCCGTGATCAAAGGAGGTTCAAGATGGCAGGGCAGAAGATAGTCATCATTGGAGGC
>JAHEXQ010000065.1:12481-13002 GCA_023252035.1 Actinomycetes bacterium | reverse complement strand
ATCGCGGATGGGCCCGAAGTTCAGGCAGGCCATATCGTCTCCGTGGGCGACCAGGCGCCGGCAGGCACAGGGAATGAGGACGAGGTTCTTGGCCAGGGAGGCGATATCGAGCGCGTACTCCAGGCTCACTACCTGGCCACCGTGCATTCCCGGAGCCAGCCGTTCGGTGATGCCGCGCACCAGTGGGCCCAACACGGGAATGTGCACGAGGTTCGTGATCTTGGACGTGAAATCGAGGTAGTAGTCTATGTTATAGCCGCAGATCTGTTCAACCAGTTTGCGTCTTCCCCTGTCCTGCATCAGCTCGTCGGAGAAGTTATCCGGATTTAGGAACCACCGGTTCCCGTGGCCGTGTTTTTCGCAGAACTCGCACATAGGAACCTCCCGGTATCGAGCCGTCCGTCCGCCCGCCTTATAGGACAAGATTATATGCCTGTTGCGGGATGGTTGAATTGACGTTTCTCAAAACCAAGCCATTACGTAATATCAGGCTACATCAACTACCCCTTTCGGGCTACCGC
>JAHEXQ010000065.1:0-12471 GCA_023252035.1 Actinomycetes bacterium | reverse complement strand
CCGCATGTACCCGATTAGTAATAATTACCATAAAGACCGCATGAAAGTACGCAGGTGGGTCGGAGCAAGTGGTGTAGGGATTTGCTGGGTAGCATGGGGGGTTGACCGATGAAGAAATGGCTTTGGTGGCTTGTTGCGGCAGGGATCGCAGTAATGTATATCCCTGGCATTGCGCATTCCAGGTTGGGAGATAGTACCGCAATATACCTTCTTTGGCTGGGGATCATCGCGGCCTTTGGGTGTCTGGTGGTGCTACTGCTTGTTGCCAGGTTCTTCAGCCGTCGCGCGGAGAGATCGTTTCTCCACGGCCTTTCCAGCGCAACGACCGAAAAAGAGGGGCGGCATTTTCTGTCTTGATAAAGGGGTCATCCCTTTGTGTAACATCGCCCTCGTTGCCTAGAGTTCCGCCTGGGATTCGGGCTCAAACAGCTGCGGTTCCGCATCTTCCTCGCGCGGTTTCCACACGTTCTTCTCCGTGATGATGTGCGCCACGTGCCAGCCTCGCTCGTGCAGCGCGCGGCCGATGAAGCGGCGGTGGCATTTCCAGGGAACCGTCTCGGCGCAGAAGAAAACGGTGGGAACTTGGGCGGCCAGGGCTTCTAATTCCCTCAAGCCACGGGCGAAATCATCGGTCTCCATGTGGTCTTCATACCCACCCTTGCGATAACCGCCCAGCAGCGGCCCCATCCACGCGTAGCTTATACCCCCGGCTTCCAGGAAGGGCTCGAGGTTCTCGCGGCGGAACTGGTCGAAGCGGCTTACCGGGTAGCTCCGCACGTCCACCGCTTGCTCGATGCCGTAGTGGCGCAGCAGGGCGAGGAACTCCTCCGCGGTTTTGGTCCCCGTCCCGGCGGAGTAGATGATCTTGCCGGGTGGCTGTTCTCCCGAATCATGCATGACACGAGAATTATACCCGCAGACTAAGCGAGGGGCTCGAAACGAGCCCCTCGTATCTCATAAATCCAGTCCACCATCCTACGGTATTTGACTCTGCCAGTTCAGGTAAGCGCCCCAGGCAGGCGTGGCCGTCCCATCGGCATAGGACAGCCCGGAGTAAGCGCCCTCCCACGCGGTGTAGTGACAAGATGCTCTTATACTTGCTGCTCCCAGTGGAATTCGAATCCGCGCCGCCGCCTTGAAAGGACTTTCGAGCCTTTGTGCGATACCTTGCTGTGTTTGTCCGTTGGATAATATACCTGCGGCGTTGCTCTGTTCGCTTTGTTACTTGTTTGCGGAAGTTCTCTATAGTTTGCTATGGCGTGTTAGATAAATGTTAGACAGGGAGGCGCTATTGCAGCCCGCTTCTACCGAGGATTTCGTAGATCTCCGCACGCGGTCCAATGAGGACAACATAAACGATACTGTCCTCTTCCTTGAGTTGATAGATGATGCGGTGCTCGCCGCGCGGAGTCGTCACTGGCAAGCTGAAAAGACCTTCGTAACCTTTAAGTAGTTATCCAGCTCTCGGATTGGAGGCTAGCTTCTCGAAGGCTTTGTCGTACGGAACGGATAGCTCACGCCCATAGCGCGCGAGAGCCTTGGCTACCCTTTGTGAACCGTGTACTTCCCACACGGATTACTTCCCGGAGTTCTTGGGATAGAGGCGCACGGTCTTCTTGTTCCTGTAATCCTCTTCCGCTTCTTTCAGGATGCTCTCGATGGATATCTTGCGAAGGATCACCCGACCTTCTGCCTCCTCAACCGCAATGCGGTCTCCTTCCTCGAGGCCCAATCGATCTCTGATGGCTTTCGGGATAACCACCTGGCCCTTGCTCGACATCTTCGTCAGTTCCAATGGACCCGCCATGGCATTCACCTCCTTGTAAGATTTTAAGAACTTCTTACTGAACATGCAATCCTTACCCGCCGGTGGTAAAAATGCATATTTAACGATATGATGATAACGTTTAATAACGTATTGTTTTATTCAACGGACGAAAATAAGGCGGAAGGATGAAACGGGGAGCAATAGTTAAATATCAGGAGATAACAGCCGGCGGAGAAACCTATCGCGCGTTCGTACCCGCTCCCTTGCCGCCTGAGCCTCCACTCGACCTCAGCCATGAACGACAGCGGAAGCTGGAGCGTGCGACGCTGGCCATCGGCAGGTTGGACAGTATCACTCTTCTATTGCCGGACCCTAACCTCTTTCTATACGCCTTCGTGCGTCGGGAGGCGGTCCTTTCATCGATGATAGAGGGAACGCAGTCTTCGCTATCCGACCTGCTGCTATTCGAAATAGAAGGTTCTCCAGGTGCCCCATTGGAGGATGTTGTTGAGGTCTCAAACTATGTTGCCGCTCTGGATCACGGTATGAGGCGCCTAAGTGAAGGATTTCCTTTGTGCAACCGGCTCATCCGCGAGATGCACGCAGTTCTTCTTTCGAAGGGCCGGGGGAGTGACAAGACACCAGGTGAGTTCAGGCGCTCGCAGAACTGGATCGGGGGCACGCGCCCGGGAAACGCGCGATTTGTGCCTCCACCTCCCGACAGAGTCGAGGAATGCATGGCAGGGCTGGAGCGGTTCTTGCATGATGAAGGGAATCCGTACCCCGCCCTCGTCAAGGCCGCGCTGGCTCACGTCCAGTTTGAGACTATCCATCCGTTTCTGGACGGCAATGGCCGCATTGGCCGTCTCCTTATCGCGTACATACTGCATCACGATGGAGTCCTCTCGGAGCCCCTCCTGTACCTCAGCCTCTTCTTCAAGGAGCATCGCGAGGAGTACTACCGACTTCTGGACATGGTCCGCACTGAAGGCGATTGGGAGGCATGGCTCGACTTCTTCCTCGAAGGGGTGGAGAAAACCGCGCAGAATGCGGTTCAAACTGCAGAGAGACTGGTTGCGGTTTTCCAAGAAGACGAAGGCAGGGCACAGGCTCAGGGGCGCGCAGCTTCTACAGCCCTCCGTGTGTTCAACGCGCTGCGTGAAAGGCCCCTCACTTCCGTCAACGAGGTCAGCAGTAGAACCGGTTTGAGCTTCCCTGCTTCGGCCAAAGGTATGGACCTGCTTGTGAGCATCGGGGTGGCGCGCGAGATCACCGGGAAAAGGCGAAACCGTATCTTCGCGTACGACCGCTACCTCGAGATCCTGAACGAGGGAACAGAGCCATGAGATGCTCGGTAATAGTTGCATCTAACCACGTCATAGAGGAATACAAGCAGCCACAGTCAGGATAAACTGGATATAACTGCCTGAGCCCAAACCCCCGAATCCTGCTCACCCACCAACTAGCCTAAAGAGTTGCTGCTCCCAGCGGAATTCGAATCCGCGCCGCCGCCTTGAAAGTGTGAGCGAGAGGTTTTGCCACGTTTCGCCATGTTTGCTTATATTCCGTCTGAGCTGCGGTTTTGTAGCTTTCTGCCCTGGATGTTTTTGCGGTGGTTTGCGATGTATGGCGACGACTCGCTAGATAGACGCTAGATGAAATCTCTTTTGCGCGTGGCGATGTCGTGCCGTGGAACACCTGGCACGGATTTCAGAACAGACCTTCAGACCACTCTTGAGCCTCGGCTTTGAGTTCTTCAAACAGGCGGCGCTCTCGCTTATACGATTGATCACCAAGAATGATTTGCTCTTCAGCAGTGCAGTCAGAGAGAAAGCCAAACCGTGTGCGAACGTTTTCGCATATAGCATTGCGATTCGCATCTAGGTGCCGCGGAACTAGACCATCGAGATCCTCCCAACGATAATTGGCAGGTCTTACTGTTTCTAGGAAACTGTTCGGCTCATATCTTGGTGCAGTGCGGGGATCTGTCCATGCTTTCAATACCGTAACCCGCCGTACGAGGTCATGATTGAACGGATGTCGCGACCATAGAAACAAATCATAAACATCCTTTGCTGAGCCACCGCGCCGCCGGTTACATGCCATTATCTTCTCGGCAATCATCTCAATTGGATCGAGCCCGTAAAGCGCTGGAGGCGGGAACTCGACGTGCTGGAAGTACGTTTGCTCGGCCAGTGTTAGAGTAGTTGGATCAAGAATTGGCTCAAGTCTATAACTAATTTGAAGCTCGAATGCGCCATCACCACTCGCGTGACGGTAAGCGATGCTTCCGCTAAAATTTCCGCTTTCCGTATAACGAAAGCCCGGGATCGTAAACGTGATCCCATAATAGGGACTTCGTTCAAGCAACATGTTTTCAATGAGTGCCTCAAACCCATTCTCGTGCATTGCATCAACGTCTATGTCTTGTGAAAAACGACCAGTTTGTCCAAAGACACACTTCCGGAGCGCTGTCCCGCCCTTGAAAAGTAAAGCGCCCGGCTCCTGCCCCGGTAATTTGCCCATGAGGCCAGCTTCGGCCAGAAGGCCAAGCATATAGTGAAGAACAATCTCTTGGTCAGCAACATCCAAATCGATTTGTTGATTAGTGGCGAACTGACGCACGTACGCAAGGGGTACCATCAGCGACGGACCTCTTCTCGGATTGAAGCGGGGTCAACATTTATCATGACTTTCCAACGCGAAAGCCGTTTACCGTGATACCCATAAGAAGTCCGATCGCCGAGATAGAGTAATGATTCTTTGGGTTTAGCCGTCGCCTCTACCGCGAGAGGTTCAGGGATTTCGAGATTGAGAATGTCCATTAGTGCGGCGATGCGTCGCAAACCAGCACGGCCATGAGGAGACTCGGCCGCGAGCTCAACGACTGTCTGCCAGTCAACCCTATGGACTCCGTTGTAAACAATTCTTGAAAGTCCTAATATGCCTCCCATCCGATTCAAACGACTCGCACCGTCAACTAAAATCTTCTCCGGTGAAGCAATGTTAATCTGAAATCCGTGCAATTCTCTGATCAGAACACCGAAACTGTTGAACTTACGAGCAGGGATAAGGACTATCGGGATGTCGGCCCATGCATTCGGACGTTTTGCGCCCGTTGGCACACAAACCTGCACATCTCTTGGGCGGTCTGGGGTTAGGTCTTGTTCATATGCAGCAGATTTGAGACAAACATAATACTGTTGGTTCCAGGCATTTAAAGCCGCCCATGGATTTGGGACAATCCAACCTCCAGTTTCGGCAAGAAGGACTTCGTACCGACCCTGAGCTGTGCGGTACAGCCAGCCCTTTTTCGCTAAACGCGATACTGTGTGGCGGGCCACTTGATCCGTCCAGTTAAAGATTGCTTTGACATCTGTTATATTTACACTCTGGCGCCGTTCAGCTTCCAACCAGCTGACAAGCTCCGCCTCACGCTGCGATAGAGTGCGTTTGGGCATTTCCATTGCTTAAGTATAGACGATAATTCCAATTTCTTCGATTATCCTCTATACATGAGCAATCATGGCTAAACATGAGCAATAAGGTTCACATTCGCATACCTAGGGTCCTCGATTTACACCAGCAAGAAGGCCTTCTCCCATATGATTCGCGAGAAAGGGTTGGGTGGGATTGCATCTGCACCACGGTCACGTACCTAAATCATATAGCTCTTCGCCGCAGCCATGATGATGATGTTCTTCTTCTTCTTCTGTACCTGGAACCTTGAGTAACCTATTGCGCTAATCGTCAAAATGACCGGCGTATCCATCATGACCTCCCCGCTTTACTTTTACCCGCCATTTCCCCATATGCGCCTCTCAATATATGGAACTTGCCAGGATTTGACCCGTTTTCACGTTTTTCGTTCCGATTCCAGCGCTTTTGACATCCGCCCCGGTAAGGCCGAACTTGCCCTCCTTTATCCACTGTGTGCAGGTGCCCTTCCTGCATGGATTATTATAATTTTAATCTATATAATAATTAAACTATTTAACTTAAAAGGGGCGGTCATGAAGAAGGACGATATGCCAGTAAGACTCGAAGAGAGCATTATGTCCGCCTCCCGCATCATGGTCAACATACTTGCGGAGTCGCTTATGCGTGTCGGGGAGGAACAGATCACCGTGCCCCAGTTCCGTATTATTGACATGATCAACAACCTCACCGACAAGCCGACCGAAATCGCCAGGATGCTTGGCGTCTCTCCGCCGGCCGTCTCGTTTCTCCTGGAGAAACTGGAGGAAAAGGGCCTGATAGAAAGGAACCTCAGTACCGCTGACCGCAGGCGAATCGAACTCGCGCTGACCAAAAAGGGCACCGGTCTTGTCCGCAGGGTCAATGCCAACAGGAAGAAGTACCTCAAGAAGATCCTTCAGCATATGGATGAGGGCTCACGCTCCCAGCTTGAAAGTTCGCTCGCCGCCTTCACGGAGAGCTATCTCCAGCTTAAGAACAATAGGGTGGCTGACGGGGATGCTTAAAGACATCGTACCCACCAGCCCGCACTTCATCATGATGATGGTCGGATTGGCTCTGCTCCTCGGATGGGGGGCGGGTCTTCTTTGCCGCAGGATAAAGGTGCCTATGGTGGTAGGCTATATCCTCGTCGGCGTCGTGATGGGAAAATCGGTATTGTCGATCTTCGATGACAGCAACTTCAACGCCTTGGTCTACTTCACCTATATCGCACTTGGCTGTATCGGCTTCGACATCGGGGGCGAACTCGCTTTCAGAAAGCTGAGGCACCTGGGGAAATCGATCATCTGGATATCGATACTCGAGGCACTTGGCGCCTCCATCCTCGTCACCATCGCGGTATATCTATATACGCGAAAGCTCTATGTCGCGCTGGTCTTCGGCGCCCTGGCATCGGCCACCGCCCCCGCGGCAACCGTGGATGTGCTGAGGGAGTACCAGGCATCGGGGCCTCTCACCACCACAGTGTTCGCGGTGGTGGGGATCGACGACGGCATCGCCATCATCATCTATGCCTTCGCCATCTTCTTCTCCAAGATGCTGCTCGCAGGGGGAAGCGTGAAGGTCACAGAGGCCGTGCTCAGGCCCTCGCTGGAGATATTGGGGGCAATGGCCCTGGGCTTCGCTGCGGGCATAATCTTCCTCTTCCTGATCAAGAGCTATACGGCCAAACGCGGGTTGCTCGTATTGACCTGGGGTGTGATTGTCTTTACAACCGGGCTCGCCAACCTGCTTCATCTCTCGCTCATCCTCGCCAACATGGCCCTGGGGATGACCATCGTCAATTCCCCCAAGTGGAGGCGTGAGGATGTCTTCGAGATAATGAGAAGCACCACCCCTCCCATTTTCGTGATCTTCTTTATTATCGTGGGAGCGCAGTTGCAAGCCGGCAAACTCATCAGCCTGGGCTGGATCGGCCTGCTTTACATAGTCTTCAGGACCATGGGCAAGCAGGCCGGAGCTTCCCTGGGTGGAGTGATCGGGGATGCGCCTTCGAGTGTTCGCAAGTACCTGGGCCTCTGCTTGTTCTCACAGGCCGGAGTGGCCATCGGCTTATCCATCCAGACCATGATCGAGTTCGGCGGAGGAAGGTTCGGGGACGCCGGTGTGGAATTGGGAGTCATGGCCATCAGCGTGATTGCCGCCACCACCCTCTTTTTCCAGATAATCGGACCGCCCTGCACCCGTATTGCCGTGATAAAAGCGGGAGAGGCGAACGTACAGAGGAGTTGAGCATGGGAGAAGAGAGGGCACACCTGTACCTTAGGGGCACTGTTGAAGACGTGATGAGCAGGGATCCCATAGTCGTTCAAGAAGAAGAGGGGTTGGCGGTGCTGGTGGAGACGTTCAAGAAACACTCTTTTCACGGATTTCCCGTAGTCAACGTGGAAGGTAAGCTGGTGGGGATCGTGCGGGATACCGATGTCGTCTCCATCTTTGCAAGCAAGGAGCCCGCGTCCATGGTATACGAAAAGGTAAAGGACATCATGTACTCGCCTCCCCTGGTCATTGAATCGACCGAAACGATCCAGAAAGCGATCCTGAAGATGTTCGCGGATCAGACACGCTTCGAGACGGTCATAGACAAAGACAAGAACATCGTCGGCGTAGTCACGCGCACCGACCTCATCAAAGGGGTCCATTGGAAGGAATGACCAGTCAGGTTAGCGGCCTGCTCCTGCCCTGTCCTTTCTCATGCCCCTTCACATTTTTAAAAAAACGCAGTCCCATCGCTGGCAGGTCTTCTACTGGATTTCGAACTTGTTGTACAAAGGTCAAGCCCACAAATTTCTGTAGTTTCTCCCTCCAAGCTCAAGCTCGCGTCTCGAGGCAGGCGGGCAAGAGTCCTGCCCCGTCGTAATTGGGGATGATGATGCTCACCAAAGGATGAGCCTGCCGGTGGTCCATAGATACCATCTCAGCTTTCTGGTAGTGGCGTGGGCCCTGCTTGACGGACACGGGACCTAATATCCACAACTGTTGATAATGTGTTAATAATATAAGTTATATAACTTATGCCTGCCTCGTGAGAAGCCCCTCCGGTTAGTGCAGCCGGCCCTCCTGCGAACGTGCCTCGTATTTCGCGGTATCCCAGGTCTCCCGGTGGACGATATCGTCCAGGGGCTTGCGGCCGCGGTCATCCGGCCACTTGGCCGGATAGCCCAGGGGCGTGAGGGCCACGATGCGGATGTTCTCGGGCACATTCAGGACGGGGCGTACTTTGTCCTCATCGAACATGCCCACCCAGACCGTTCCCAACCCCTGGTTCCAGGCCTCCAGGCAGAGCTGTTGCATGGCTATGCCGATGTCCACGAGGTAGTAGCCCTTGCCCAGCATGTCGCCGGACTCCGCCGGGTCGGCACAGGCGACGATGAGCACCGGGGCCTGGACGACGGCTTTCTGGGCGGGATTGTGCTCGAGTATCTCCGATATCTGCCGGCGCCGGGCGGGATCCTTCACGACGATGAAGCTCCAGCACTGGCGATTGGCCCAGGAGGGAGCCAAGCGAGCCGCCTCCAGCACTTCCGCCAGCTTCTCTTCCTCGACCGGCGTCTCCTCGAATTTACGGATGCTGCGGCGGTCTTTGAACAACTGCATGACCAATTACATCATCTCCCCGATAAACACATTTCTCCGCAAGATCCTAGAGCGGTTTAAGGCCTTGTCAGCGGTGAATAATTCCCACAGGAACCTACCACAAAAGCCCTTGACTTTTCAAACGTCGAGCCCTACGTTTTGTCAGTGGAAATGCCGAGAAAAGAACGTGATTTAGAAAGGGCGGGAGCCAAGAGATGCATTCGAAAGTGCCGGTGCAGCCCAAGGATATAAACGCATACAGGAACATCGTCGGGAACGAAGCCGTCGATGAACTGCTGGAGCTGGGGCGCCAGCTCAAGGGCGCGCGCGTCCTGCACCTCAACAGCACGGCCTTCGGCGGCGGTGTCGCCGAGCTCTTGTACAGCATGGTGCCGCTGATGAACAGTGTAGGCCTGGAGACGGACTGGAAGGTCATCGAAGGCGATCCGGATTTCTTCACCATCACCAAGCTCTTCCACAACGCCCTGCAGGGGATGGAACTGCCCTGGACGGCCGAGATGCGCAAGAAGTACCTGGAGATAAACGTGGCCAATGCGCACCAGGTGGACGGCCTTTACGATTTCGTCTTCGTGCACGACCCGCAGCCGGCTGCCCTGATCGCCAGCCTCAACGGGCAGAAGCGGGGCAAGTGGATATGGCGCTGCCACATCGATACCACCATGGCCAACCCGGAGCCCTGGGATTTCCTGCTGCCCTATATCAACGAGTACGACGGCGCCATCTTCACCAAGGACGACTACATCAAGACGCCCTTGCGCGTGCCCAAGGTGGTTTTCATCCCGCCGTCCATAGACCCGCTGAGTCCCAAGAACACGATCCCCGAGAGGAAGCAGCGGCACTTCATCGTGGAGAGTTTCAACGTGGACCCGCGGCGTCCCATCATCCTGCAGGTCTCCCGCTTCGATCCCTGGAAGGACCCCCTGGGAGTCGTCGATAGCTACCGGATAGTTAAGAAATTCTTCCCCGATGCCCAGCTCGTCTTCCTGGCCTCCATGGCCTCCGACGACCCGGAGGGGTGGCACTACTACGAGAAGCTGAGCGATTACGCCAACGGCGACCCCGATATCCACCTGCTCTCCAACGTGCAGGGCGTGGGCAGCCTCGAGGTCAGCGCGTTTCAGGCTGCCTGCTCACTCGTGGTGCAGAAGTCGCTGCGGGAGGGCTTCGGATTGACCGTCACCGAGGCGCTCTGGAAGGGCAAGCCCGTGGTGGCCGGCAGGACCGGCGGCATTACCCTCCAGATAGAGGACGGCGTGAGCGGCTTCCTGGTTGATTCCATAGAGGAATGCGCACAGCATATCCGCTGCATCTTCTCCAACCCCGCGATGGCACGGCGGATGGGCGAGGCCGGGCGGGAGCACGTGCGCAAGAACTTCCTCTGCACCCGGCAGTTGGCGGACCACCTGCGCCTGATGCTCAGCCTATAGCACTTTCCTTAAGCGAACAAGAAGGTATGTGGTCAGGCCTCGAACTCCAACTTGAATCTGCCGCTTACCACAGTGAACAATTTCACTATAGTGAATTGGAATTCATTATAGTGATTTCTGCGAATACCTTTTAGCGGGGGAGCCAATTTATTGGCCCCCGGGCGGACTAGAACCAAGGGGTCCTTTTTTATGGGGGGTGCTAGCTTGACGAATTATATGAAGTGTATAAAATGTAAGCTATAAGCTTACATGTATTACATGGAGTATAAAATGACCAGTTCAGGAAAGGCCTCAAGGACAATAGGCTCTAGATTGCTTCGCAATCTCAGTGCTCAAAACAAAGACATCTTTACAACTTCAGACGCGCAAAAGATAACCGAGACAAGCCCGGCCGCAACTCGCGTGCTTTTGAGTGATCTCGTCAGCAAGAAATGGTTGATTCGGTTGGTCCCAGGCAAGTATCTCATAGTACCGCTGTCGGCCGGCGAGAATGCGGAATATTCTGAAAATTGGTACGTTGTCGCCAAGTATCTAATCAAGCCTAACCCTTACTATTTGTCACACTACAGCGCTCTGAATATACACGAGATGACCACTCAACCTCTCATGACAACCTACATAACGACCCCGAGGCGCCGGCAGGAGCGAATGGTCTTAGGCGCGACCTTTCGTTTTATTGCTATTGATCCGCATAAACTCTGGGGTCTTGAAGAATCTTGGATCACGCCCTCAGAGAAAGTTAAAGTAAGCGACCTCGAGCGCACCGTCGTGGATTGCTTGAATAATCCTAGACTCTGCGGCGGGATCAGCGAACTTGCCAAAGGCATATGGAAGAAGAGGAACGTGATAGACTACGGCAAGCTCGTCAAATACGTTGAACGTTTCGGCAGCAAAGCGGTCGCCAAAAGGCTCGGTTTCCTCTTGGACCTTTATCACATCGGGGGTAGCGCGACCGACAGGCTCAGGGAGTTCGTGACTTCCACTTTTGTCTTACTAGACCCATCGTTGCCGGCGAAGGGCAAACGCCAAAGCGCCTGGCGTGTAAGAGTCAACCTTATTCCCGAAGAGCTAATGCAAATAATCAAAACATAGAGAGAGCTTATGATCCCGCAGAGCGAGATATCACGCGTAACCGCGCAGCGTCACAAGCCAGTATAGTCTGGCTAAGGATACTCACGAGTTCCCGGTGGAAGATAACAATAATATCCAGAGGAGCTAGGCTTTTGAAAGCCCTTTTTCTTGACGAATCTGGCGACCAGAACTTATTGGTGATTGACCCCCAGTATCCCATCTTCGTTCTCGGCGGTGTGATCCTGGACAAGGATTATGCAAAGGGCGAACTAACCGCAAGGATGAATCTTCAAGAAAAAGCTGTTTGGCACGGAAGACATAATTCTGCATACCGCAGATATTACACGTAACCGCAACGGATTCGAGCGGGTGAAAGAAACTGCATTCCGCACGTACTTCTATGAGAAGCTCGACGAGCTCATGTCTACTTTGGACTACAAGGTTATTGCTTGCGCAATCCGCAAGGATGAGCACCTCGCGAAGTATGGCTTGTCGGCGCTTGATCCCTACATGCTCAGCTTCAACATTCTGGTAGAGAGGTTGTGCTTTGAGGTAGGAAGAGTGAGCAGGGGTGGGTTGATTGTCGCCGAAGAGCGGGATCCTACTCTGGATCGGGAACTTGAGTTGGCATATTTGGACCTGAAAATCCAAGGGACGCGATATATACAGGCAAAAGATCTAAATGATCGCGTAGCGGGACTCGTGTTACGGTCAAAAAGTGAGAACATCGCAGGCCTGCAGCTTGCTGACCTGGTAGTAACGCCCATCGGGCGTCATGTGCTTGGTAAACCGGACAAGGAAGCCTGGCGAATCGTGGAGCAGAAGTTTCGGCGAAGCTGGGATGGCCAGATTGAGGGGATGGGGCTTGTGGTCTTACCGAAACTAGAGAGACCGGCCCCCGCTACGCAGTGACCAGCCTACAGCTAAAATATATCAGGAGGGTACTTGGCTGTCAATGAGCTCGCTGACTGAATCCGTGGTCCAAGAAGCCACCCTTTCCTGGTTTGACTTACTTTCCCCACCCTCCCGGATAGCTTTTCTAGCAATTTCGCTTCGGCCAGCCTTGCCTACGCCGAGACTTAAGTAAACCGCTCACTCGAAACGGCGCCGTTAGCACGTGATCTTCAG
>JAHEXQ010000190.1 GCA_023252035.1 Actinomycetes bacterium | reverse complement strand
GTTGCTTCTCGAGCTTTTCCAGTTCCTTACGGGACTTGTTCCAACTGGATCCGGTATCCAGCAGGCTCTGGATCTCTTCCAGCCGCTCTTCGCAGCCTTTTATATCCGCCTCCACCTGCTCCAGGTTCTCCTGCAGCCAGTTGTGCTTCTGTACTTCCTGCGATGCCAGCGCGAGCCGTTCCTCCATGGCGGCGATCGTTCTCTCCACGTCCGGAAGCCCGGGCTCGCCATGGCCCGTAGCGCGGCCCCGGACCAGGCTGTCCAGCCGGGTATGCATCTCGCGCAGGCGGTCCAGGGCCTCCCGCCCCACCATCTCGGCAAGGGTCGGAATCACCAGCTCCTCTATATCCAGAGGCGTTCCCTCGGTTTCGCCTAGGGCCAGGCCCAGACGCATGTAATATCTCCAGTCGGCGCCTATCCAAACCTTCATCCTGGAGTCGAACTGCTGCTCATCTATCTTGCGGCCCTCCTGGAGTGCCATGGCTGGCCGGTCGGGTATCCGGAGGATATACCAGGAGTTCCCGGCGCTGAGGCCCTCGAGTTCCACCCGGGATACGCGAACCCCGCCGGCTCCGCCCGCGCTCGCAACAAGGCCTGCTTCGAGGCCGAAAAGTGCCGAGCCCAGGGCAAGCGGAACAGCCCCGAGCATACTGCTCGGGGCTTTTATTACGTTGAGCCCGGGGGCCGGTTCCAGCCTGAGTACTTCTGCCCCATCATGTTCGGAGGTCAACCTCGAGAAACGGGTTTCCATCGCCTGGGTCCTTGGAAAGAGGGAAGCTATCATCCCGCACAAGAGAATACACAGCGCTATTATACTTCAAGGCCAGAAAATTTGACAAAAACTTAAAGGGTATTACCGGACAAAAGGATAACATAGATTTGTGCGCATAAACTTCTGTAAGAAGCCCTGAGTGAGGCAGGCGCCTTTACCAGGATAGCCATTTACCTCCGATAGGAGGTGTGAGGACTGACCTTATCAGAGAGGGAGATGGCTAAGAAATAGGTTGGGACGATGGAGGAAGCCCTGCGAGCGATTCTTGCCTCGGGGGAGGAGAACCCCTTCAGGCCGGTGCCGGAGCTCATCTGCCAGCAAGCAAGGGTGGTATCGGAGGGGGGATGCAGATAGCTGCGGGCATCAATCAACAGGGCCGTAGGAAGATGCTTTCCGTGGAGATAGCCAACAGCGAGAACGCCACCACCTGGTCGAACCTCTTCGGGCGGCTGAGGAAGCGAGGGCTTTCCGGCGTGTTCATTGGCTCCCGGAGCCCTTGGGAGGCTTCAGCGGTAAGTTGGAATCAAAACGTTGAACCGGTCCTGGAGGGATAGATTACAGAACCGAGGGGGCTTGACCGATACATAGCATAGGAAAAGAGCAAAGCGGATTTACCTATTTGGGTACTGGGTTTTGGTGAATTTCTCGGGCGTCGTGGCGGGCTCAGGCATAGCGTAAGCCGCGGCGGGAGTTCAGGAGGAGGTGCTTGCCGGCCCATATATGCTCGGAGTCTTTTCCCCCTAGTCCATACCTGCTTACCGCCCGGCATGAACTCTATCGCCCACAATATCCGCAGCTCATGCAACAATGATCAAGCCCACTATTGACGAAATGAGGTGAGTTGCTTGGAACGTTTCAAATCCTACCAGAATAGTTTGATCCTGGTTGTGATCCTGGCCGTATTAGCTTTCTTCTGGATCTGGCTTTACCAGTACGTCGGAGGCAGCGCTTACTGGGCGGCGCTTATCGCCTTTGCGGTCTATGTCGCCGGAGGGGCGAAATCCCGCTCCCTGCCCTGGATGGCCCTGGGTGGAGTTGTGGGTGTCATACTGGGCTTTCTGACCTTCGCCCTGGCAAACCTGATCTTTCCGCCCTACGCGGTCATAAGCGCCGCTATCGCGGGAGCCATCTTCCTGCTCATCATGGGGTTGATAAGCCTGCCGCGCCTTACGGAGATAATGCCCATGGCCGTGGTCGGCTGGGCGGTTTTCCTGGGGGCTATGGCGCGCTTTGACTTCCTCTTCCTCGAGAAGGTGGTATGGTCCAACACCAAGGCTATCGAGACTTTCTTCGGAGTCCTCCTGTCGGTCCTGGTGGGCCTGGTCTTAGGTGCCCTGGTAGCCACACCGCTTCTGGCCGCCAAGCGCCAGCCGGCACGCGAGGAGACGGGGGGTGAGGTGTCATGAGTAAGATGAAGAGAGTCAAGCGTAGCCGCAAACTCGCGGCGCTGATCGCTGTCCTGCTCATCGTAGGCCTGATACCCCTCTTCAACCTGGGAGGCGCCACGGCCGCCAAGACGAGCGATAAGGTGACCCTGCAGGACCAGCAACTGGTCTTCATGGAGCAGGAAAATAACGGCGATGTGGCTGCCGCCCGTGTCATCGACTGGATGCAGTTCGACGGAAACGGCAATATCAGCGTGGACACGCCGCTGGACCTGAGTAAGGCCCCCAAGGTGCAGGGCATCCGGGGTTTTGAGACGGTCGGGGTCAAGAACGGCTCGCTGGTTCTCGATAATGTAGGAATCAGCGGCTTGAAGAACGTGATCACGCAGTTGACTTTGAACAAGGATGATCTGCCCTGGGCCATGGACCAGATGCCCCTGACCACCAAGTACAGCTACTGGATGAATGGCCAGCCTGTCGCCAACCTCAAGGACATCGCAGGCCAGAGCGGCCATTTCCGCCTCGAACTGACCATGACCAACACTTCGCAGCAGACCCAGAACGTCACCTACACGGATTCGATAACCGGCCAGCAGAAGACGGAGAAGGTTCAGACCTACCTGCCTCTGGTTATCCAGCCATACGACTGGTACTTCGACAACGCAGTCTTTTCCAACGTCACGTCGGATGAGACGGGCCTGATCTTCGGCATGCCTACTTACTACCAGATCGGCTGGAGCATTCCATTGTTCCCTCCGGCTACTGATCCCTCCAACACGATCTGGATGGAAGCTGACGTCAAGAACTTCTCCCTGGATCCGCTCACCCTGGCCATCGCCTTCGTCTTTCCCAAGACCAACCAGAAGGACCCGCTGCCCGATATCGCCAGCGGCCTGGCCGACCTGTACGGTGGCGTGGACCAGTTGGGGGCGGGGATTCAGGAAGCCTCGGCCGGCGTGGGAACGACGAGCACGGACAACACCCTGCTCTTCGGCATCAGCCAGATAACCGGCGGTTTACGGACTTTGGCCAGTACCAGCGAGGGGCTGCCCGCCGCGAATGCGGCCATCACCGGCCAGATGATACCGGGCGTGGCTCAGATGCTGGCGGGTGTGGGCACTCTCTCCGACCCGGCGAGCATCACCGGGGGTCTGGCTCAGATAGCCGCGGGCATCGGCAGCGCGGGAACCGCGGATAGCCTGCTTTATGCCATCGACCAGATGATAGCCGGATTGGAGGAGGCCAAGGTCAACATCGGGACTGAGGCGGCAACAGGAACTCTTTTGAACGGCGCGGCCGG
>JAHEXQ010000064.1:8245-13032 GCA_023252035.1 Actinomycetes bacterium | reverse complement strand
TATCTATGCATCGAACCTCAAGGGCTTTTTCGATTATTGGTCTTTCGCTGTTGATAATTGTATGTATTGTATTGTCAATCGCCGGTTTCTGTCCCAAAGCCAGCGCAGCATCGCTGCATCCAAATGGGTGGTATTGGCCTACTGGCAGCGGTAGTACAGGAGGTTACCTTGGCTGGCTGGGCTACAACTCGGCATACGACGGATACCACCTTGCACAGGACTTTATCGCAACCCACACGAATCCGGTCTACGCAATTGCTGCAGGCACGGTTCTAGAGGCGAGCATGAGTGTTGGTGGGTATGGCCCCGGTGGAACGGCTGGCGGCGCCATGGTCATACTGCATGAAACCTCAACGGGCGCTAAGTTCAAAGCGCTGTATGGGCACCTGGAGAATCTCCGAGTGGGCGAGGGTGCGACAGTGCAAGCCGGCCAAGTTATTGCAGATACTAACGACTATTCTCCCAACCATTTGCATTTCGGCATCCACCCTGGTACTAGCTACCCCTCTGATGGCAATATCTGGCGTGGCTATACATCCAGCACCAGCAACACGTACGGATGGGTCAATCCGCTGGACTATTTGAACGGCCATTATCCAGAAGGAGGGGCGGCTAATCCCCGCATCTCAGCTATCACCCAAATTGCCTACGTAGGTAGCGTGATAACAATTAAAGGCGCTAACTTCGGCTCAACCCGAGGGTCCTCCTATGTTGCATTCAATGCCGTTCAAGCTACTCATTACGATTTTTGGGCCGATGGTCAGATAGAGGTCAAGGTCCCGGCTGGCATATCGGGTGAGGTTGATGTTACAGTACATACTTCTGATGGAACATCAAACGCAGTTACTTTCAAGGTAAGGCCGAGGATTGGCGAGATTATCCCTTCAAGCGCCACTATAGGCTCAGCCATAACCGTAACCGGAACCGGATTCAAGAATGTTCGGGGAGATTCCTATGTAGCCTTTGACTCTGTACATGCGACGAGTTATGTTTCATGGACCGACACGGAGATCAAGCTTAGGGTTCCGGCGGGGATATCGGGAGCACCGGACCTCACTGTGACTACAGCAGGTGGCACTTCGAATGCGTTGACGTTCAAAGTCAAACCGCGCATTTTCGACATAATCCCCGACAGCGGTACTGTGGGCACCACAATCACGATTACGGGAGACGCCTTCAAGAACGTTCGGGGAGATTCCTATGTCGCCTTCAATTCCGCGGAGGTAACGAGTTATATCTCCTGGACCGATACTCAGATCAAAGTAAAGGCCCCCGCCGGCATATCGGGAACACCATCGGTGGCCGTGTATACTGCGGGCGGAACCTCCAATAGCAAGACCTTCAGTGTGTTGCCACGAATCAAGGGTTTGACTCCCCAGAGCGGGAACGTGGGCACCGAGATTACCATTACTGGGAATGCCTTCAAGAGCGTGCAGGCTGACAGCTATGTCTGCTTCAATTCAGTAAAGGCCACCAATTATACTTCCTGGACTGATACCGAGATCAAGCTGAAGGTCCCTGCCGGGATCTCGGGAGTGCCTGACGTAACTGTCAATACCGCTGGTGGATCGTCCAACGCCATGACCTACAAGGTCTTGCCGCGCATCACTGGCCTGACTCCCCAGAGTGGAACCGTGGGCACCGAGATTACCATTACTGGGGATGCCTTCAAGAGCGTGCAGGCTGACAGCTATGTCTCCTTCGGAACGGTGAAGGCTAGCGAATACACGCTCTGGTCAGACCTGCGGATTACCGTGAAGGTACCCGCAGGAGCGTCCGGGGTAGAGCAAGTGAAAGTCACCACGGCTGGCGGTGACTCAAATTCAGAGGAATTTACGGTTCTTCCGGATAGCCAGGCACAGATGGTCACTACCTTCTACTTTGCTGAGGGATATACCGGCTCCGGTTTCCAGGAATACCTCTGCATAGGTAACCCGGGATCATCTGAGGCAAGCGCCACCGTGACCTATTTGTTTAACGGGGGCGGATCAGCACAAGACACTGTGGTAATTCCGGCAGGATCGCGCACGACCGTAGATGTGAATAACAACCCTAGCGTGGGCTCGGACAAAGAAGTGTCTATCAAGGTAGAGTCGGCATTCCAAATAATATGTGAGCGCCCCATGTACTTTAACTATCAGGGGATCACTGGAGGATCCGATGCCGTGGGGGCCACCTCGCCCTCATCTGTCTTCTACTTCGCAGAGGGCTACACGGGTGCCGGCTTCGATGAGTACATAACCGTGCTTAACCCCGGGGGCACGGATGCCAATCTAACCTTCCGCTTCCAGACGCAAGAAGCAGGGGAGATAGTGAAGACCGGTCAAGTGGCCAAGGCCAACTCCCGTGCTACCTTCTCCGTGAACATTTTGTTGGGCAGCGGATACCAGACATCTCTGAAGCTCGAGTCGGACGTCCCGGTGGTGGCAGAGCGCCCCATGTACTTCAACTATCTTGGTCCGGCAGGCGACAAGAACTGGACTGGGGGACATTGCGTTATGGGGGCATCCTCTCTTGCCAAGAGCTACCTATTTGCTGAGGGGAATACACTATCCAATTTCGACGAGTACCTAACGCTGCAAAACCCCGGCAGCTCGGCTATGGAAGTTGAAGCTATTTATCAGCTGGGCCAAGAGGTAAATGGATGGGTGCCCACTGGGATGCCGGATCCTATGGGCACAGGCACGATTATGGCACCGCATACCTGGGGACCGGGAGAGCCGGTGCCCGTCAAGTATAATATCGAACCAGGCAGCCGCGTCACTCTGTTTGTGCCTGCTGAATTACAGAAGGCCACGCATACCGATGCCGCACCGACCGTGGACGTATCGGTAAGCCTGACCTCTGCCTCTGACTTCCTGGCCGAGCGCCCCATGTACTTCGACTACTCTGGCTGGACCGGAGGACACTGCGTGATCGGAGCCGCCTCTAGCGCATCCGACTGGTTCTTTGCCGAAGGCTGCACGAGCCCAACCTTCCATGAGTACCTCTGTCTGCAGAATCCGGGTGCTATCTCTGCGGCTGTGGAAATAACCTATTTAACGCAAGAGGTGGGGACCCTTGCTGCAAGGACCACCACGGTTCCCGCCAACTCCCGCATAACCATACCGGTTAATGCCAACTGCGGGGACAACTACAGCCTATCTGCCAGGATCCGGGTCACATCGGGTCCCGGTATAATCTGTGAGCGCCCCATGTACTTCGACTATATGGGATGGGACGGAGGACATGACGTGGTCGGGTGCTGCCCGTAAAAATACACATGATCGCTCAAGCGGTTATTGTGGTCAGGTCGATGACCTTGAGGCCACCGGAAATGAGGTTCTCCAAACTCCTGGATGCCCGATCATAAGCGGTGCTGTAAAGGTGCCCGTAAATGTCCAGGGTCACTCGGATGGAGGAATGCCCCATCATAACCTGGAGCGTTTTCACATCAACGCCGGCCTCGATGGATAGAGCCGCGAAGGTGTGCCTGAGATCGTGAAACCGTACACCTGAAAGTCCCGCTCCCTTCAGGGCCCGGGCGAAAGCACGATTAACCAGGTTGCGCCGGTCAACTGGGTTGCCGGCGCTGTTGCAGAAGATAAGGTCTTCATCCTTCACTTTCTCGGCGTTCTCGCGATAGTGCCGCAGGTTGTCCCCAAGGGTCTCAATGATTGGCACAGTGCGGCGGGAGCTGGCTGTCTTCGGCGTCGTAAGGTGGAGACGGCCCTGGCCGACTTTTTCTTCATCGCCCTAAGCCAGAGTGCGTGCCCGATGAGGGATAGCAGGGGGGCCTGCGGGGAAGGATGAACCAGGAGATGAGGTTCTGGATCTTCCTTCACTCTCCCTTCAGACCCGCTATCCTTTGAGCAAAAAATCTCTTACCGCCCTGGTGATTGCGGTCGCGATTCTATCCTGGATGCGCTGTGCCTCACTCCGCCTCAAGCTACTATAGGAAATCCTTCAAATTAACATAGGCCCAGGGCTGGTTGTAGTAGCCGTGTAGCGACCAGAACTGCAAGTTGGTGTTGTCCATCAACACGTGGTGGCCCTTTACCGACTGGGTGGTGTCCGTGCCGTAGTAATCGCAGCGGGCGGGGTTGAGGAAATCGACCAGCCACATGGCGGTTTTGCTATCGATCTTGCCACCTTCCAGGCTTTGCAAAATGAGGTCGAGCATGGTGTCATAGCGCCACTCCGACTCTCTCCCACCTCCAGCGAGGGTCACCACCGTGTGGTAGAAGAGCCCCATCTGGGTGAGGTTCATCTGAGGCAGTATGTAGTGGTTGGTCATGGCCACCAGGTCCGGCCTGTCCTCCCTCTGCAGAGGGAAGGGGGAGAGCACGGTTTTTTCCGAGGTGGGAACCAATAGATCTTTTATGGGCAGTACGATCCTGAAGTCCTCGAGCCCCTCGGGGTCCACGTAATCGGTGGTGCGCACGGCCACGCCCCGATCCGGGTGTAGGTCTCCCACCAGGGGAAGCAGTCCCACGGCCCCGCTGACCAACTCCCCAGTTCCGGTCAAGATATCCGCCAGGCCCTCCATGGTATCCCCCGGAAGCATGGCATCCATCCCCGACACAAGCTCACTGAGGCCGGGGAGAAGCCCGGTTAGGGTGGAGAGAAGGTCGCCTCCTTCAGGAAGCATGCTATCTGCCACCGTCTCCAGTACTGCCGCTCTCGGGTTCTCACCCTCACCGTCATCTGCGATCATGTACAGCCAGGACACCCCTCGAGGGGTATCCTGTACGGTCTTTAACCCCTCTTCCATAGAGTCCGTGTGTTCGACCACCTGTCTGCATAGG
>JAHEXQ010000064.1:0-8235 GCA_023252035.1 Actinomycetes bacterium | reverse complement strand
CAGTGCTCCCATGCCGGTTACCAGGGGCCGGTTTAGCTTGCTGGGGGCCATGTCCATGGCAAAGCTCACTCCGTGTTCGTTCATGGCGGTGGGAGTTCCCACAAATCCGGGGGCTGCCGAGGCAACGAAGGCGTATCCCTCATCTGGCTTCTGGACTATCAGCAGGGCTTCGTCGGAAAATACGTCACCCCCTGTGGCGAACATGAAATCTCGGCCGTGGTAGAGGGGTCCATCGGTAGCCTCGCCAAATACCGCGAATTCGTTGCAGAGGATGCAGCTCACCGGGTAAACCGCGCTCAAGAGGAAATCAAAGTCCACGTTTACCGTAAGAACCTCTTCGTAGGTCACGTCATAGCCTTTACTCTTGGCTCCATCTGCGATTCCCCGCATCTCCCGGCGGTACTCCTCAGGAACCGCGTGCTCCTGGGAGAGGGAGGCCTGAGTGATCAACCCCTTGACGATAGGCCATATTATCGGGATATCTGCCCCGCTGATGGGAAGCCCAACCATCTCAAAGAGGAGGGCGTCGACGAAATCGTGGGTGATGCGGTAGACTCCCTCCGCGCACAAATACCCCTCGGATAGCCCGCGATCGTAAGCATCCCCCTCCAGGTAAAGCAGCTTTTTGCCCGCCTCGTTTTCGGCCAGGTAGCAGTCACCATATGATTCTTTATTTTTGTTATATTCTCCCCTGGATACATCGTTGGAAAGCTGGGGTTTTGAAGAGTTTGAGTTCTGCGCGGAGGACTCTAAAACCTCGGAGGTTTCAGCAGAGTCCGCGGATGCGCTTTCCAACTCGTTTGATGGGTCCGCACTGGAGATTGAGCTGCCTGGATTTTCCGCCTCGCTACCCTCAATAGAACTTAGTGTCTCCGACGGCAACGAAGCGCTCTTGGGATTCCCCCTCGGGCCGGCAATCGCGAGAAAGGTCACCGTCAGGGCTACCAGAACAACAGTGAACCCCAAAAAAACTCTGACATGCATTTTCCCTCTGTTCTTTCCGCTGTTCACGCCCTTTCCGCGGCTAGAAAACATTATGCACCCCCTCTTTCTATCCGGATTTCATTGCGGGCAGTTGTTGCGGCTTCATTCTTCAACTTATAACTGGTATTTCCCATATGCATCTCCTGATGTCAATATCCTACCATCCCGCAGGACAGGTTGATACAACATTCACGCATCCAAAACCGGGATTCCCCCTTACCATGATGCTCCGGCCGCATGAATTCGGATCAGCGCTTTACCGACTGCCGCTTCCGGCCGCGGAGCAGCCTCATAGACGAGTGCGTGCAGGCCTCCGTAAGCACGAATTCGTATCGCCTTCATGGTCGCGATAACGTCCTCCTTCCCATGCGATCGAGTCATCCGGCGCCATTTCTTACCTCATGCGGAACACCCGAAAACAATCTGCGGAATGTCAAACCCGGCTAGGGGTACTCAAGCGCGGCTTCCAGTTTGCCGAAACAAACAGCGTTACAGGCTGCCCGCCGCCCTGTTGGCTGGCAGCGCCGGGACGCGCAGGAAGGATCCGGTCGCCATATATAGCATGCCATGTACCCGGATCACCCTTAGGAGGGCTGAATGAAGAGGATAGTCGGCACCGAGATGAAAAGGCTCATGCTGGCCGTGACGCTTGCCGTTCTGCTGCTGCTTGTAGCGATCATCTCCTATTTCCTGATCGACGTGCTCGTGACCAGCTACAACAACACCCAGGACAACAAGGAACTGATGATCGCCCAATCGGTACGCACCGTCGACAACATGGGAGCCAACATCGAGAAGATGACCACGGACTGGGAGTTCATCGAGCTCTTCAACATCGACTATATCCAAAGGGCACTGGCCGGAGATATGAAGTCGTTGTATGGGATGATCGTGCGCCTGACGGTGGGCATTCAGCCTGTCGATTACGTCGCGGTCATCGCGGGCGGGCAGATAGTCGATTACCGCGCCAAGGACGGCATGACCATCGACAAGGCGTCCATGCTGGTCACCCCCCCCGAGGATGGTTACCAAACCCTCGACAGGTTGGGGGACCGAGAGGGCTTCTTCATATCCTGTTTCTACAGTGTCCCCTTGAGCAGGTATGGATTTGAGGACTTGTACTTGAACATTGTAGTTGACCGCACCAGTGAACTGCAGGCCATCGAAGGGTACTTCCAGAGGGAGCGGAACAACATGCTGACCGGGCTGCTTATCGCGGGCGGCATCGCCATCCTGCTTTCGATACTGGTTACCACCTTCGGCCTTCGTTTCCTGGTGGAGAAGTACATCGTCAAGCCCATCGAGCAGCTCAACCGGACGGCCGAGCAGATATCCCAAGGATCCTTCGAGGGAGAAGTCCATGTTGACGAGAAGAGTGCCTTTGCGGCCCTGCAGGGTCTCCTGAAGAGCGGCCAGGTCATAATGCGGCTTCATGACCGCGAGATCGCCAAAAAGCCCGGCCCGGGCTCGTCGGAACCCGGGAAAGACGTTGGCTAGCTCGCTGGAGCAGGCATGAACGTACTGGCGGAAGAGAGCATGAACGTACTGGCGAAAGAGATAGAGAAAATACTGGCTGAGGCGGTGGGAGATTTCCTGGCTAAGGCCATCCTGAACAAGAACTGCACGCTATTGGGCATCAACCGCGACCTTATCACCCCAGACAAGATGTCCCCCTTGCTCCAGAACATCCAGAGGTCGGTGACCTTCTTCGATAGCGAAGAGACCGCCCAGTCCGTAGCCGCCCGGATGTTGGCCGCCGTCAAGTAGGGCTTCTTTGGCCGGGTAGGACCGGCACCTCAAGGAGGCGTGCATTCGAACGGCTTCGGTTCTTGCGCCTGGTCCGAGACGATCCGCGCGCCGCGCAGCCTGATCTGCCGGCTGGTAAAGCCGTCCACGATGGGATCATGGGTGACGATGGCGAAGGTCCCGCGCAGTTCCCGGTTCAAGTTACGCATCGGTTACACGATGCGGCAGGTGTTCTCCAAATCCGGTTCGCCGGCGGCCTCATCCGCCAGCACCAGAGCGAGTTCCGCCCATCAGGCCGCCCAACATGTCCATGCCTCCGCCCAGCAGGTCGCTGATGAGACCGGCCGGCTGCACGCCCGGATCGGGAACCACCGAGGAGATGGCGGACGTCCCGGTCGATATGGCGCCGTTCACGCTATCGGCCAGCGTCCCCAGGGATGCGGCTGGCGTACCGGTGTTGGCGGCCAGCCCCTCCGTGATGCTTGAACCGCCCGTTTGCGGGCTCGAAACCGCAACCACCGGTGCCGATGTGCTTCCTACTCCCAGCAGGTCCTGTGCCTTGTTGAGCAGGTTGTCCACCAGGTTACCCACCTGTGTCCCCCGCGATTCTGTCTCAGCGGCAAAGGCCATGGCGCTCATGGAGAGGATCATGGCTAACGCCACAATAAATGAAAGCATCGACAGATGGAAAACGCGGAATCCGGGCCTGCAAGCCCTTCCCGACTTACTTACCATTTAGTAGAATGAGCACATTAGTAAGTAATCCCGGCAGGTGTCAACAACCGTACGACCGCGAGGGGTGAGATGGCGAAAGGACGTTGGGAAGAGATACTGAGCACGGCGGCCAGGCTCTTCAGGGAGAAGGGATACCGGGCTACCACCATGGACGACATAGCCGCCGAATTGAAGGTGACCAAACCCGCTCTCTATTACTACATCAAGACCAAGCACGACCTGCTCTATTCAGTCTGCGAAGCGGCGGTGGACCAGTTGATAGATGGGGTCAGGAAGATAGAGAAATCGCACGACCCGCCGACCCGTAAGCTGCAGCAGTTGATCCGGTGGCAGGTCAATATGTTCTCTCAATATGGCGACGTCATGAGCGTGTACCTGGCGGACGAAGGCGAGCTGGAACCCGAAAAGCGGCGCTACGTACGCTCTCTGAGCCGGGAGTACGAGCAGGTATACCGGCAGGTGATAGAGCAGGCGGTGGCCGAGGGCAGCTTCCGCCAGATAAACGTGCCCGTCGTGGTGCGAGCCATCTCCGGTATGTGCAACTGGCTCTCTCAGTGGTACAAGCCGGACGGTCCGATGACGGCGGAGGAGATAGGCGACGTCTTCTTCGGCCTCGTGGTCGAGGGATGCGGAGCCACGAAGCGAGGGACAGCCGCAAAGGCGAAAATGGAGCGGCCGGAGCGCCGCGACTGAAGGGGGAGATAGCGTGGAATCCGAGTTCTTCCGGATCGAGATGGGTAGCGGCGTGGCTCGCTGCACCATGAAAGGGCCGAAGATGAATACCATGGGTTCGGACATGATCCCACCCATGCTGGAGGGGTTGAAGCAGGTCTTCGCGGACGACGAGGCCCGGGTCATCGTCCTGCGCGGCGACGGCGGCCATTTCACCACCGGAGCTGATCTCAGCATCATGGGCGAGAACATGGGGTCCACATTCCTGCGCGATACCATGCATTCCATCGGAGAGGTCATCCTGGAACTGCACGAAGGGGCCAAACCGGTGATCGCGGAGGTGGACGGCTGGGCGGTGGGAGGAGGTTTCAGCCTGGCCATGGCTTCTGATATTACCTACGCGACCGAGCGTGCCCGGTTCCTCATGAGCTTCGTCCGCATCTCGCTCATCCCGGACCTGGGAGGCTCCTATTTCCTGGCCCAGCGTGCCGGAATCGCTCAGGCGAAAGAGCTGATGCTCGCGGGAAAGATGATCGACGCGCAGGAGGCTTTCCGGCTGGGGCTCGTCAACCAGATCATTCCCCATGAGGATATCGCGGACCAGGTCATGGAGGCGGCCCGCCAGATGGCGAGTCGCCCTGCCAAGGTGCTGGCCATGATAAAGAGGAACATGAACATAGCTCGTTCCGTGGACCTGAAGACCTTCCTGGAGCTGGAGGCGAACGCCCAGGCCGTCTTCGTCACCTCGGATGAGCATAAGCAGGACGTGGAGGCTTTCTTCAAGAAACCTTGACATGGGGACAGGGGCTCATGCCAAGGCAAAACCACTAGTAAGGGGATTTAAGGAGGTTCGCGGTGTTCAACACCAAGATAACCGAGCTCTTCGGGATCGAGTATCCGATTATCGGCGGCTGTATGCAGTACGTGAGCGGCCCCGAGTTCACGGCGGCGATATCCAACGCGGGCGCCCTGGGGATAATGTCCTCCGCCAGCTTCTTCACGCAGGAGGAGTTCCGGGAAGCGCTGCGGACGGTCAAGTCCCTCACCGACAAGCCCTTTGCGGTGAACCTGAACCTCTTCCCGGCGCTGCGCGTCATGGACAACAGCCTGTACGTCGAGGCCATACTGACCGAGGGCGGCGTGGCCGTGGTGGAGACGAGCGGCGACCGTCCCCCCGCCGACCTGCTCAAGCCGCTCAAGGAGAACGGCATAAAGACCATGCACAAGTGCGTGAGCCCGAGGCACGGCCTCGCCGCGCAGAACGCCGGGGTGGACGCCATCACCGTCTTCGGCACGGAGGGCGGCGGGCATATCGGCGGCATCGGCCTCTCGACCATGGCGATGGTGCCCCGTGCGGCCGACGTCCTGAGCGTCCCGGTTATCGCGGCGGGCGGCATAGCCGACGGCCGTGGGCTCCTCGCCGCCCTTGCCCTGGGCGCCTCGGCTGTCATCATGGGCACGCGTTTCCTGCTCACCGAGGAATGCCCCATTCATCAGAATATCAAGGAGGCTTTGTTGCAGGCCGTGGAGTCCGACACGCTGTCCGTTCTCGGCTCCGTCCACAACCCGCTGCGCGCCTGGAAGAACGAGGCCTCTCTAAAGGTCGCCGAGATGGAGGCGCGCGGCGCCAGCCTGGAGGAGATCCTCACGGTCATGGCCGGAGTGTACACGAAAGCCATGCTCCGGCAGGGGGATGTCAATACCGGGGTCGTCGCCTGCAGTCAGGACATCGGTATCATCCACGAGATAAAGCCGGTAGCCGTGGTGATCCAGGACATAGTGAAGCAGGCCGAGCAGATCAGCGCTCGCCTCGCCCGGGGCGAAGCCTAACGCGGCTAACTCCGAGACCTGCTGGCTAGGGAAGGATCTTCCGCAGAGCTGCTCCATGATGTCGGGCACCTTGCGGGTGGATACGCCCTTTACGTACGTCTCCATCATAGCCAGCACCAGCGCTTTATCTGACCGCTGGTAGCGTTCGAAGAGAGCTGTGGAGAAGGTGCCGTCCCTATCCTGGGGCACCAGCAGGTTGAGCGTGCCCACCGCGGTGTAGAGCATGCGGGGCTTGTACCCGTTGCGGTAGCCCAGCCTGCCGCCGGTGCGCTCGTAGGGTTGCGCCCCCAGGTGCTCGGCCATCTCCAGCTCCAGGGCGCTCTGGCGGATGAGCTCCAGCATGGGCCGGAAGGGGTTTCCCTCTCCCGAGGCAAGAATCGCTTGAGGGCTTCCTCCATCGTCATAACCTTTTTCTTGGCCATCTGTCCCTCCTTAGGTAGTTGTTTTGGTCACTCCTATTGGAGGGAGATGGCTGCCCTGGCAAAGGGCTTGCTTCACTTAAGGGCTTTTACAGAAGTTTATGGGCATAACCTACATATTTCAGCAATGCAAGTGAGGAATCTTCCCGTTTTGGTATGAAAAATCCGTCATTAAACCTATCGAGGTTTATCGCTGCGCTATATGGCTATATAGAAGAGTGAGCACGCACGGTGCGAAGTCACGCGGTGGCTGTGGGCAAAGGGGCTCTGGATGGTCACGGCGAGGGACGCGTTAACCATAGAAGAAATGCCCCTGGGGGCCCACTTGGTCATGTTCTACGAGACCCAGGAGGAGCACAGGAACACCGTGCTGACCTACCTCGCCGAAGGCTTGCGGCGGCGGGAGAAGATCCTCTACTTTTGCTCAGAGCACCAACCCGAGGTCATCACGGGATACCTGAAGGATGCCGGGCTTGATCCAGAACTGTTTCTGACAAGCGGACAGCTCGAGATGCAAGATGCACGGGACCTCTTCAGCGACCGGGATACTCCCGCATCTGCATGGACCATAGACCTGCTGCGGGCGGAGATCGACAGAGCGCTGGAAGCGGGTTTTGATGGTCTGCGCGTCTCGGGTGAGGCCGTCTGGCAGGCGTTAGAACCGGACGAGATGGGCCTGTACGATTATCACGGGGAACTCAACAATTTCCTACCCGGAACCCAGTGTATCCTTCTCTGCGAATACGATAAGAGGAAAATGCACGCGGACGCGGTACGGCAGGTTCTGACGGCGCATCCGCTTCTCCTCCAGGACAACCAGGTCATCCGTAACCCCTTCTATAGCGAGGCCGAGGAGGCGGAGCGAGAACGGGTTGTAGAGCCGGAGAGCAGCCGGTGGATGGAGTGGATCTCGGACCTCCAGCACCTCATGGGGCGGGCGCGGCCCGCCGACCTGGATTTCATAGCAACAGTACTCGATACGGAAGGTGCCCTGGTGGTGGTACTCGACTCCCAAGGCCGTATCGAGCTCTTCAACCGGGCGTGTGGGGATCTCACCGGCTATACCTTTGCAGAGGTCAGGGGCAAGCCGATCTTTGAACTCTTGATACCCCCCGGCGAGCGTGGGGCGGTGAGGGCTGTCTTCGACAACATCAAATCCGGACAACTCCCCAGCCGTCACGAGAACCACTGGGTTACGCAGGACGGCACTACCCGGCTGATCACCTGGTCCAATACGGGATTGCGGGATGATAGGGGGAATATCGAACATATAATCGGGACGGGCCTGGACGTGACCGAGCTGCGCAAGCTGGAGAAGACTGCGCGCGAATCGGCGCAGAGGCTCGAGGTGGTCGCCCGGCTAGCCACCGATTTCATCTACGAGTACGACCCTGTGGCCGACGAATTACACTGGTTCGGCGACATCGATTCCTACCTGGGTTTTGCCGAGGGCGAGGGGCCATGCGACTATGAAAGATGGATAAATCTCCTCCATCCGGAGGACAGGGAGCGGGTCAAAGCTAAACTCAAGAAAACCCGGCAGACCGGCGAGCCCTTCGCGGACGAACACCGCGTCGTAAGGAAAGACGGCACGGCGCTTTACTGGATGGGCCGCGGTGCAGCTATCCGAGATGAAAAAGGGAATCCCGTCAAATTCATCGGGGCAGTGCTGGACATAACCGAGAGGAAGGCGCTCGATGAGGACCTCATTCACAGCGAGAGCCGGTTCAGGAGCCTCTTTGAGAACGCTCCTTTCAGTATCCTGATCCACCGGACAGGGACCATCCTCTTTGCCAACCAAGCCGTGCTCGAGCTCTTCGGCTACAAGATGATGTCCGAAGTGGAAGGT
>JAHEXQ010000063.1 GCA_023252035.1 Actinomycetes bacterium | reverse complement strand
GCGCCGAAGCTGATGACCTGCCTCTCCCCAGCCGCCAGCTTGCAGCGCGCCGCCTTGGTGGCCACCCCGGAGGCCTGGCATAAAAGGCCCAGCAGGGCCGTCTCGTAAACAGCGAAGTCGAGGTAGTGCCCCGAGACCGCCATCACCGTCTCCTCCTGCCCGAATACGCTGCCCTCCCGCATGCCCACTACATCCACCTTCCGGTCCTCCAGGAGCTTCAGCGCTTCCTCCACCCCGCCCAGGACGGCCCAGGGCCATCTGTTAGGAAAAGCCTGCGCCCGGACCTCCATGACCACGTGCGGATTCTCGCCCGCAAATTCCAGTGCCTTGGCCACGCGCGTGAAATACACGTCCGAGACTACTCCGGATCTGATATCCTCGTCAGTCGCTATGTGCAAAAAGGACATGCAACTCCTTCCTCGGTCCGGATAGGCTAGACGATGTCCGCCTGCATCACCTGTTCCAGCTGGGAGAGGACGAATCTGTCGGTCTCCTCGCTGAAAGAGGCCACGGCGTCTCTGAAGACGGTGACGTCGAAATTGCGCATGGAGGCATCGTAAGCCGTCACCCAGACGCAGATGTTGGTGAGAACGCCGGCCAGCAAGACCCTGTGCACTCCCATCTCGCTCAGGGTCAGTTCCAGGTCCGTGCCGAAAAAAGCGGAATAGCGGCGCTTGTGCACGATGTGCTCGGTCGGCAGGGGTTTCAGTCCGTCCACCACCTGCCCGCCCCAACTATCCTCCACCCCATGCGGCGGCCAGTGCTCGAACTCTTTATCGTCGGGACGGTGCGTATCGCAGACGTAGATGACGGGGACGCCCGCCGCCCGGGCGGACTCTATCAGTTCCCGGATACGGGGCACGATGCGGGATGCCCCCGGAACCAGCAGCGAGCCTTTCTCGTCGATGAAATCGTTCAACATATCCAGTACCAAAAGGGCTTCGCCCTGCTTGAACTGCCATCCCATGCCCGTACCTCCTTCTCCCTGTCCGGGCACCGGCCTACTCCTTCATTATGCCCTCTATGGTCTGCATAAAGTTACCCAGGATCTCAAAGGACCTTACCTCGCTCTCCGCTTCCGCCAGAACATGCAGCAGGGGTTCGTCGGGATCTGGGAGCACCAGCGCCCAGGCCTTGCCATCCAGGTAGAATTTCACCCCATCGATCATCTCGACGCGGTGCTCGCCCGCCAGCTCGGACAGGCGGCGCATGATGAGGCCCTTGTTCTCCCAGGAGGAAGCCACTTCCTCCGAAGCCAGGTGCATGGGCGGCAGGTCGTTCAGCTCGGCCGAGAGGGTCTTGCGTGTCTTGGCCAGCGCCTCCATCAGCTTGACCACGCTCATCATGGCGTCATAGCTGGGTAGAAACCGTGGGAAGATATATCCGCCCCCGCTGGCTCCCGCAAAGATCACACCCTTATCCATGGCCGCATCCATTAGCGCGCTGCGCGCCACCTTGGTCCTCTCCACCTGGCAACCGTAACGGCCGCCTATCTCCTCCACGGCGTTGCTGACGCTCACGGGTACGGCGATCTTGCCCTTCTCCCCCACTTTGCACACCAGCGCAACGAATAGGATTAGGGCGCTCTGAAGCGATATCTGCCGCCCCAGGTCATCCACGAGATAGATGCGTTCTCCCGAATTGTCCAGGAGTATGCCCAGATCCGCCCGGGAGGCCTTGACCATATCGCTCAGGCGGTTCCGGGAGTTCTGCAGCTCCTCCACGCTGAGGGTCGCCCTGGTCTCATCAGGGTATGCGTTGAGCCCCAGGACCTCGCACCCGAGCTTTCCGAAAATGCCCGGCAGGATGGAGGCCACGCTCCCGTAGGCATAGTCGGCCACCAGCTTGAAACGCCGCTCCTGGATGAGCCCCACGTCCACTTGCTTCATGAGAGAAATGACATAATATTCCAGGTGATGTGGCGGGTAGGAGATGGCGCCTATCTCGTTGTGGAAAGCCCGGCGAAAGTTGGCCTGGTAGAAGTACTTCTCGATGTTGCGCTGCATTCCCAGGGAGATGTCGATGCCCTCCTCGTCGAAGAAGAACATCTCTATGGACTGCGGATCGAAGGCGGAGACGCGGATATCCACGCCTCCCGAGGCACGCTCCGCGCGGATGGTGAAGCGATTCACGGGCAGCGGCGAGACCTCGAGGTCGTAGGCGTTGACGCCGGTAGCGTTAAGGCCCGCCAGGACGGCACGCTTGATGGTGCGGGCTGCCCGGGTCTGGTCCCGGCTGGTCACTACATAGCTGTTACGCGGCAGCACGCTGCCATAGGCCATGGCGATACGCAGGGCATGCTCCGGTGTGATATCGATGTTCATGATGCCTGAGACGGAGCGCTTGCCGAAGAGGCTGCGCTGCCCTTTGGACTCCCAGATGATGCTGCTGTTCACCGTGGCTCCGGCATCCACCGTCTTGAAGGGATATATCTTGACGTCGTGGTTCACCACTACATTGTCGCCGATACGGCAGTCGTCCCCGATGACCACACCCTCCTCCAGGCGCACGTTGGATTTGAGGTCGCAGTTCTTGCCTATGACGCAACCCCTCAGGTGCGACGCGCCACCGATATAGGTGTTGTCATAGACGATGGCGCGGTGCACGAAGGCGCCGCTCTTCACCACCACGTTGTGACCTAGAGCGGTGAATTCGCGGATGACGCAGCCCTCCTCTATCTTGCTGTTGTCGCCCAGCACCAGGGGTCCGGTGACCTTCGCACCGGGGTCGATCTCCGCGCCCTCTCCCAGCCAGACGTCCCCGCCCATATTGAAGCCGGGCGGCTGGATGCCCACCTTACCCTCCAGGATGTCCTTGTGGGCCCGGATATACTGTTCGAAATTGCCCACGTCGCACCAGTACCCCTCGGCGACGTACCCGTAGATGGAAAAACCGCGTTCCAGCAGAAGGGGGAAGAGGTCGTGGCTGAAATCGAAGGGGCCGGTGGTGGGAATGAAATCGAATATCTCCGGGTTCAGCACGTAGATGCCCGTGTTGATGGTGTCCGAGAAGACCTGGCCCCAGTTGGGTTTCTCCAGGAAACGCTCGATACGTCCCTCCTCGTCCGTGACCACGATGCCGAACTCCAGGGGATTGTCCACGCGGACGAGCGCGATAGTGATCATGGCTTGCTTCTCCCGGTGGAACCGGATCACGTCCGTGAGGTCTATATCCGTGAGGGCGTCGCCGCTGATGACCAGGAAGGGCTCGCCCAGGTACTCCTGGGCGTTCTTCACGCCCCCCGCGGTTCCCAGGGGTTTCTCCTCGATAAGGTATTCCATGCTCAGCCCCCACTCCGAGCCATCCCCGAAGTAGTTGCGGATGACCGTGGGCAGAAACTGAAGGGTAGCCAGCACTTCCTCAAAACCGTGCTGGCGCAGGAGCTGGAGGATATATTCCATGATAGGCCGGTTGCACACCGGCAGCATGGGCTTGGGCTGGTTCGAGGTAAGAGGCCGCAGCCTCGTCCCCTCGCCACCGGCCATTACGACTGCTTTCATATGAGCTCCCAGAACTTGACCCGGCCGGTATCAGACATAGTCCATCACGATAACGATTAACTCCTCCGGGAGGGTTTCCTTGCGCAGCCAGATGGGTTGTTTGCCCGCCCGGCGTACGTCGGCAAAACGCGCCGTGAACTCCTCCACACCGCCAAAGGGCAGGAGGCAGTCCGGCGTCTTGTAATGCATGGGTATGACAATCCGCGGATTCAACACCCGGACGCACTCCGCCGCGCCGGCCGCATCAACAGTATAGACACCCCCCACGGGCAAGAGGAGCACGTCGGGCCGGCTTAGGGCCTCCGCCTGCTCCGGCGAGGGCAGGTGGCCGATGTCACCCATATGGACGAAGGCGATCCCGCCCATCTCCCAGGCGAAGACCCAGTTAGCTCCCCGCTCCCGGCCCCCTTTCGCGTCGTGGGCCGTCTCGATGCCGCGGATATCGATCCCCTTGACCGTGCGCGGCTCCCGGGCTTCCTCCACCACCTCGGGGTCTCCCTTGACCAGGGCTATATTGTTATGGTCGTGGTGGGCGTGGCTGACCAGGACCACGTCCGCGCTCACCTCCGGCAGCGGGTACCCTATCCCCTCGCCATAGGGGTCGGTCAGGAGACCGACTTTGCCGTCTTCGAAGAGAAACAGGGAATGGCCGAGCCACGTCACCTTTATGGCGCCCGGTGATGTGTCCTCGCTCAGGTAGATGCCGCTCACGTAGCCACCTCCGATGAATCAGGCTCAGCCTGGTTGCGATGTTTGACCGTCATTATACCTCTGTATACGTAAATCAAACCGGATATATAGGAGAAGAGGATGCCCGGCAGGAAGAGGCCGAAGCCCACCGGCTGGAGGTATCCCTTGCGTCCCCACAAGATGAAGAAACAAAGCGACAGGAACAGAAGGGATGTAGCCACCTTGCCCGTCCAGTGCACCGCGATCTTCTCGCGTTCCTTTATCCCGATCACCGGAGCCCCAACAAGCATGACGACATCCCGGCTTACTATGAGGATGCCCATCCAGAGCGGCATGAAATTCCGGGCCATCAGCACCGCCAGGGTGGAGATGACCAGAAGACGGTCGGCCAGCGGGTCCACGATCTTGCCGAACTCCGTGATGGTGTTGGTCCGGCGGGCGATCTGGCCGTCCAGAAAATCAGTGAGCGCGGCGCCTATGAAAAGCCCCAGGGCCCAGGCGTGTCGCGCATCGACACCGGTGCCGCTCGCTGTGGACAGGAGCCAGACGACGAAAGGGATGGAGGCCATTCGCAACGTGGTCAGGGTATTAGCCATTTAGCACTCTCCATCTGTCTCGGTTTTCGGAGCCTAGCGGTCATTATCCGGATAGGCGGTCGGAGGTTTTGAAAATGGTCGGGATGAGAGGATTTGAACCTCCGACCTCTTGACCCCCAGTCAAGCGCGCTAACCAAGCTGCGCCACATCCCGACACGTCTTTATCGCTTTTGCCTATCTCATTTTATATTGGCGCCTGCGGCGTTTCAACCAAAGCGCCCGGTAAAGCGGGCTAGACAAGAGGATTACAGCTCGGTGCGAACATGTTCGGGGCACCTTTCTGTTCGGTTTAGGCTTTACCCAGACGGAAAGGCGCCAGCACGTGCACCATGTAGGGCGGCACCTGGGCCTCCACCTCGACCCCGCGTGCCACAGCTTCGCTGCGGATAACCACACCTCTTCGCTGCACCAGGGACAGGAGGTCACCCCTTTCGTAGGGTATGAGCAAGCTGATCTCCCGGGACTGGAGGAGGCGGGACGCCAGCTTGTCCTTAAGCTCCTCCAGCCCGGTTCCTCGCTTGGCTGAGACGAAAACTGCGTCCGGATAGCGCGCGCGCAGGTTCTCCAGTTCCTCCCGGCGGAGCAGGTCCATCTTGTTGAAGACGCGAAGCTGGGGCACATGCCCGGCGCCTATGTCCTCCAGGACCGCATCCACCGCCTCTATCTTCAGGGACATGGTCTCGGAGGACGCGTCTATTACATGCAGCACCAGGTCCGCCTCGAGGACTTCCTCCAGAGTGGATTTGAAAGCTTCGATGAGCTGGTGGGGCAGGTTGTTGATGAAACCCACGGTATCCCCCAGTACCATCACGCGGTTCTGCAAGATTATGCGGCGCACCGTGGTGTCCAGAGTGGAGAAGAGCTGATCCTCTACGAGCACGCCGGCGCCCGTAAGCGTGTTGAGTAGAGAGGATTTCCCCGCGTTGGTGTATCCCACGATGGATATGGCCGGAACCCCCATCTTGGCGCGGTGCTTCCGTTTGGAGAGGCGCACTTTGGCGAGCCGCGCCAGCTCGCGGTTGAGGGTCTGTATGCGCTGGCGAATTCGGCGCCGGTCGACCTCCAACTTCGTCTCGCCCGGACCGCGGGTGCCGATACCGCCTCCGAGCCTGCTCATCTGAACCCCCTTGCCGGAGAGCCTGGGGAGCAAGTACTGCATCTGCGCCATCTCCACCTGCGACTTCCCCTCCAGGGAATGGGCGTGCTGGGCGAATATGTCCAGGATCAGGGCAGTGCGGTCCAGCACCTTGCGGTCCAGCATCTCCTCGATATTGCGCTGCTGGGACGCGGTCAGCTCCGAATCGAAGATGACCACATCGGCCTCCTCCTCAGCCACCATGCGCTGGAGCTCTTCCATCTTCCCGCGGCCGATGAGCGTGGCGCGGTCCGGCGACTCCCGCTTCTGGATAAAGGCCACCACCACTTCCGCTCCCGCGGTCTTGGCCAGAGACTTGAGCTCGTCGAGGCTCTCTGCAGCGTGCGCATACCTAGAGCTGCCGAACTTAACGCCTACGAGGATGGCTCTCTCGGAAACCGATCCCGAATCCCCATCCCGGCGCGTTTCAAAGTTATCGGCATTTTTGTCTTGCATCATATCCATATTAGGCCTGCCATAGGGTGGCCGCAATCGATGTTATCACTGTAACGGCGAGATAGCGGGCAACCGGCGTATGCGATCCAGCCGCTTAGAGGCGGAGGGTTTCCAGGCGCCATATGCCCTCCTCCAGCTCGGCATCGGTGAGCGAGAGCGAAAAGCGCACGTAGCCCTCGCCCGCGTCTCCGTAGGCCGAACCGGGAGCCACGGCCACCGCGACCTCCTCCAGCAACAACGTTGCGAAGGACGCGGAGTCGAAGCCTTGCGGAACCGCCATCCACACGTAGATGGTACCCCGCGGGGTGGGCGCTTCCCATCCGCGCGAGCGCAGGCAGGCCAGTAGCAGGTCTCGCCTGCGACGGTACACCTCGCACATGTCCCGTACGAAATTCTCCTGCGTGGTGAGAGCCTCGATGCCTGCGTATTGCACGGGATTGAATATCCCGGAATCTATGTTGGTCTTCACCTTGCCGAAGAGGTTCACCAGTTCGGCTCCCCCGGCCACGAACCCGATGCGCCATCCCGTCATGTTGAAGGTCTTGGAGAGCGAGTGGAACTCCAGGCAGCGCGCTTTCGCTCCCGGCACCTGCAGGATGGAGGGTGCCACAAAACCGTCGAAGGTTATCTCGGAGTAGGCGATGTCGTGCGCCACGATGATGTCATACTTCTCGGCGAACCTGACCACGCGCTCGTAGAAATCGAGGTCAGCCACGGCCGCCGTGGGGTTGTTGGGGTAGTTCAGGAACATCAAACAGGCTCGCCGTGCCACGTGCGCCGGAATGCCCTCCAGGTCGGGAAGGAAATCGTTCTCGGCACGCAGGGGCATATCGTAGGCCAGCCCTCCCGTGAACAGTACGCTGCTGGCGTAGACCGGATACCCGGGGTCGGGCACCAGGACCGTATCCCCGGGATCTACGAAAACCAGGGGAAGATGCGCTATACCCTCCTTGGAGCCGATCAAGGAGACCACCTCGCGCTGCGGGTCGATATCCACGCCGAATCGCCGCCCCATCCACTCCGCGGCAGCCTTCCGGAAAGCTTCGAGCCCGAGGTAGGAAGGGTAACGGTGGTTGGCGGGATTGCGAGCCTCGCGGCAGAGGCGCTCCACCACCGGCCCGGGCGTAGGCACGTCGGGATCTCCTATGCCAAAGCTTATGACCTTTACTCCCTGGGCCCTCTTCTCCTCCAGCTTCCTGTCTATCTCGGCGAAGAGGTAAGGCCGGAGATCGGTGACCCGCCTTGCTATCTTCAATCCAGCCCCCTCAACCATTCCTCGCTCACACAGCCGCGGTAAACCTCCACCGCCGGCCCCAGCATCATCACGTGTCCGCCGCCCCCTAGCCGGAGCCGCAGATCTCCGCCCGGCAGGGTGACGGTCATCTCAGTGCCCGCAAGTCCGCGCCTCTGCGCAGCCACAAATGCGGCGCATGCCCCGGTTCCGCAGGCCAGCGTCTCCCCCACCCCACGCTCCCAGACCCGCAGGCACATGTGAGTGTCATCCAAGACCTGAGCGAACTCCACGTTCGTCCTCTCCGGGAAGAGGCCGTGGACCTCCAGCTCCGGCCCCAGCCCCGAGACCTCGGCGGTCTCCACGTCGTCCACGAACAAGACGCAGTGCGGGTTTCCCATGGAGAGGCAGGTCACGCGGGCCGTGCCTGCCCCCACCTGGATCTCTTCGTCCAGGGGATCTCCCTCGCCCAGCATGGGTATGCGCCCGCGCACGAGCTCCGGCAGGCCCATGTCCACCTCGGCCGCCGCGACGCGCCCATCCTCCAGGACCAGGCTTACCTCGCGTACTCCCGCCCCCGTTTCGACGAACATGGGATCGGCCGCCACGAGGCCCTCATCGTGCACGAATTTCGCCAGGCAGCGGATGCCGTTTCCGCACATCTGGGCCTCGGTGCCATCCGAGTTGTAGAAACCCATGGCGACGTCGGCGGAGGTGAAAGGCCTCCGGGCCAGGATCAGTCCGTCCGCGCCGATGCCCTTGCCACGCGCGCAGAGCGCCTTGATGACGCTGCCGTCCAGCTCTAGCTCGCCCACCAGGTCGTCGATGACTATGAAATCGTTTCCCAGCCCGTGGTACTTCACGAAATCCATAAGGGCTCTCTCATCTCTCTCTTTTTTCCAGCTCCGCCCGTAAGTGCCCCAGGACATCTTCCTCCAGATGGCGGAGGTCGCTCTCTTCGTCTCCCTCCAGTTTAAACCATACGATGCGCGGGTCCCGCCTGAACCAGGTCAACTGGCGCTTGGCCAGACGCCGGGTTCCCAACTCTATTTTACGAATAGTTTCCTCAAGCCCACTCCGGCTGTCAAGGAATTCCAGTATCTCCCTGTATCCCAGGGCCTGCGCGGCCGTGCGCGATAGGCACCCTTCCCGCAGCAGCCCTTGGACCTCCTCCACAAGTCCTCTCTCCATCATGCCCTGGACCCGCCGGTTAATGAGGCGGGTCAAGAGGTCACGCTCCGCTTCGATGCCTACGGCGATGATGTCGAAGGCGCCGTGACCCGCGAAGAGCCGCCCCTGGAAGCGGGAATAGGGCACTCCGGTTATCTCCCGGACCTCCAGTGCCCGGATAACCCTCCGGACGTTGCCCGCGGGTATGACGGCGGCCGAGTCGGGATCGACCTCTTGCAGCCTGGTGAAGAGCGCGGCAGGATCCCGCGCGGCCTCCTCCTCCAGCCCCGCGCGCACCTTCTCCGCCACCTCATACTCCGGAAAACTCAAGGTGTCGGCCACGGCCTGGAAGTAAAGGCCTGAGCCGCCCACCAGGAGCGGCAACCGGCCGCGCATATGTATATCGCGTATGGCTGCGAAGGCAAGTTCCTGATGCTTGGCCACGGTGAAAGGCTCGCAGGGCGAGACCACGTCCACCAGGTGGTGCGGCACGCGCTTTCTTTCGGCCAGCGACGCCTTGTCCGTGCCGATATCCATGCCCCAGTAGACCTGCATGGAATCCACAGAAACAATCTCGGCACCCAGGCGTGGCGCGATATCCAGGGAGATGCGCGTCTTGCCCAGCGCGGTGGGCCCGACCAGGGCGAGGAGAATGGGATCGGCGGTCACGCTGCGGTTGCCCATGCGCGTATCAATAGTAGCGGTCAACCGTGAAGCGGTATATCTCCACCGGATCTTCCGGCCGGATTCCCGCTTTCTGCCGGGCTATGCCGAGCTGGGTCTCCACGTCGTCCACACCCTCCAGATCCGGCAGCAACAAGCCCACCCGCGCGCCCGCTTGCACGATGACGCCGTAGCGCTTGGGATCCAGCCGCGATATATCCGCCACTTTCTCCGGTGTACTGAGGACATCTACCGAGACGTCGAGGTCGGCCAGTTCCTCCGGGCTCACGGGATAGAAGCGCGGGTCCCGAGTGCAGGAGCTGGCGGCATTATGGATTATCTCCTCAACCACATCATTCTGCGTCGGCCGGAAGGTGCCGATGCAGCCGCGCAGCTCGCCGCCCTTCTTGATGCATACAAAGACCCCGGGGTTGCCCTCTATGCCGGTCTCCAGGTCCGCGACCTGCTGAGCGTCCAAGATACAGCCTTCGCGCACGCAGAACTCTATGGCGCGGACCGCGATGCGCACGACGTCGCTCTGCGCTCCGGGCCCTTGTTTCTGACTCATCCCTGTTCCTCCATCAACCGGTGAAAGGAGACCATGTAGCCGACGCCAAAGGGCCCTTCGTAGGAGAGCATCTGGTTTTCGCAGGCGAGGCCCCCCAGCACGCCCCCCATCATGTGCAGTGAGCGCAGGCCGCATTCCCCCGCCTCCGCTACCAGTTCGCCGGGTAAATCTGTCAGCTCCTCGAACTTTCCCGTCCTCGCAATCTCTACGATGCGCCGGTCAAAGTCCTCCCCGCGGGGGCTGTAGCCCGCTGGCGCCCCTGGGATGAGCCGGTGCGAGAGATCGCCCGAGGCCACGAAGACCGCTCGGCGGCCCGTTTGTTCGCAGGCCTGCGCCACCAGTCTCCCCAGGCTCGCGTGCAGCCGGTAGGAGAGGCCGGAGATGGAGAGCGATACTATGGGGCAGTCGAACTTACTATCCAGGAAGTAGAGCGGGACCAGCAAGCCGTGATCGAGCACGTCGGTCTCGCTGCTCCAAGCGCCGCGCTCGTGCTGTACCCCCGCCAGCGGCAAACCCTCTTCCTGAGCCAGTCCCAGGAGCGCAGCAGCCAGGTCTCCGTCTACTTGCTTGGATGCGCCCACTCGCGCGCAACCGAATTGGCCGAAGTTGCCCTGCAACACGTCACCCAGCTTGACGGCGAAGCCATCCGCATAGAAGGGGCTGTGCGGACTGACTATGACCAGCACCTCGGGGGAGAGTTCCCCCACAAGCTCCGCCAGCCTCATCATGGCCGAACTGGTGGACTCGACCTTACGCAGCTCCCGTCCCCCTATTTCCGGGATGAGCAGCGGTGGGTGTGGAGTTACACAGGTTGCCAGGATACCGCCCATAATCTCGCCTTTCTGCTCCGCACCTGCTCCGCGGCGCTCCATGGGAAAACGTCCTGAGAATATTATAACCCGGATGACGCCCGGGCTAAGCGCCGGCCTGCACCTCTAGCCGGCCAGGCTTCCCTGCATGCTCCAGAGCCCCGCCTTCTCGACAACGACCATGACCCGGCGCCCCGCCAGCTCCGGATCCCCCGGGAAGTTCACGATCTTGTGGTGGCGCGTGCGCGCTGTGAGGACCGCCGGGTTCTTGGCGCTGGGTCCCTCCACGAGAACCTCCAGGGTGCGGCCTTCGTCACGCCGGTTGCTCTCCAAGGTCAGGCTGCGCAGCCGCTCCTGGAGCCGCTCAAAGCGCTCCTGTTTAACCTGCCTGGGCAGGCTGTCGGGAAGCCGGGCCGCCGGCGTACCCTCTCGCGGCGAATAGATGAAGGTGAAGGCCGAGTCGAATGCGCTGCGCTCCACGGCATCCAGGGTCTCCAGGAAATCCTCCTCCGTCTCGCCCGGGAAAGCCAGAAGGATATCCGTGGAGATCGTGCATCCGGGCACCCTCTCTCGCAGACGCGCTATGCGTCCAAGAAAGTAGTCCTTGGTGTAACCCCGGTTCATCAGCTCCAACACCCGGTCGGAGCCGGCCTGGATGGGCAAGTGGATGTGCTCACAGACCGAATCGCAGTCGGCTATGGCTTCGATGATGTGATCCGAGAAGTCGCGCGGATGAGAAGTTACGAAGCGGAGCCAGACATTGGGGAAGCGGGCATCCATCTCTCGCAGCAACTCATCGAAGACAGGCCGGCCGCAGATGTCACGCCCGTAGGAGTTCACGTTCTGGCCCAGCAGGTTTATCTCGGTGGCTCCCTCTCGCACGAGTCCGACCACCTCTGCGAGAATCTCCTTGCGCGGCCGGCTCTTCTCCACCCCTCGTACCATGGGCACGATGCAGTAGCTGCAGTAGTTGTTGCACCCCGAGGTTATGGGAACCCAGGCCCGGAAGCTCTCTCTCCTGGACAGCGGCAGCCCGCCCAGTTCGAAGCCGTTCAGACCGGTCATAGAGAGGGGTTCCCGCCCGGCCTCCTCCAGGAGCTCGGCGATGCCCGTGAACTGATGCGTGCCGAAGACCAGGTCCAGATGCGGAACGCGCTCCAGGAGGCGCTCGCCCTCCTTCTGCGCCATGCAGCCGCCAACTGCGATCACTAGGCCCGGGTTTTCCTGCTTCATCGTTTTCAGGTCGCCGAGATGGCCATAGACGCGGTTCTCGGCCCCCTCGCGCACACAGCAGGTCATGAAGATAACGGCGTCGGCCTCGCGGGCCTCCCGTGTCTCTCGCCAGCCTGCGCGTGCTAGTATGCCGGCCACCCGCTCCGAGTCGTGGCGGTTCATCTGGCAACCGAAAGTCCTCAAGTAGAAACGTTTTTCCATCCCCTAATACTAGAGGATGGGGGCCGGTGGTTGCCAGCGCAACGGGCCAAGGTCGTCAACCGGGACGGTTGGTGGTGGAGAACGGATGCCTCGGCGGCTTGTTTCGAGAGGCTAGACGGCTACATACTCCGCGAAGCAAGAGGGCTCAAGAACCGGCTAGTTATCTTCAAGCAATCCTTCTATATGCATACGGATAGCCTCGCGTATATTGCGCTCGACCTCTTCCTGGGTCGCTCCCGTAGCGACGCAGCCGGGAAGAACGGGCGAATATGCCGAGAGGTTGCCGGTTCTTCAGCCCCAGACCCGCGGCGCTCGCTGGAAAAAGATCCTGTAATCGCTCCTGTTCTTCGACCGGCCAGTCTGCAATTATCACTCCCCTGAGTGGAAAGCCGCGCGGCAGTAATCGCCGAATTTGGCCACCGCCTCCCTGCTCTCGGGAACCCCCATGGGGGCGAATACCTGGAAGACGTGGAACATGCCTTCCCACTCATCGTATTTCATGGACACCCCGCACGCGCGAGCCTTCTCCGCCAGCCGCCGCGCATCGTCCAGCAACATCTCCGCCGTGCCCACCTGTATATAGATGGGCGGGAGCCCGGTCAGGTCCCCATACTGCGGCGATATCAGGGGGTGCTTGGAATCAGCCGTGCCTCGGTACCAGTCGGCCCACCGCCTGAGCTCCGACTCGTGCAGCCTGGGATCCCGCCCGGCTTTGGTTCGGATGCTCTCTCCGGTCATGGCCAGGTCCGTCCAGGGCGACAGCAGCACCGCCGCAGCGGGCAGAGGTTCTCCGGAATCTCGCAGACTTGTCATCAAGGACACGGCCAATCCGCCCCCGGCTGAATCCCCCGCCAGCACTATACTTCCGGGGTCGAAACCCTTGGAGAGAAGCCAGCGGTAAGACGCCAGGGCGTCCTGAAGGGCCGCCGGGAACGCGTGCTCGGGAGCCAGCCGGTAATCGACGATAAGAGCCGCGCAACCCGCAGAAGC
>JAHEXQ010000062.1 GCA_023252035.1 Actinomycetes bacterium | reverse complement strand
GCCCCCAAGTGAGCACGGAGGTGTAAGAAGATGATTACTCCAAGGGTCCGAGAGATACTGAGCTGGTACGGAAGCGAAAATCCGGGCGTCCGGGCGAACCTGGCCCGCATGCTGAATCACGGGAGGCTCGGCGGAACGGGCAAGATGGTTATTCTTCCGGTCGATCAGGGCTTTGAACACGGCCCCGGCCGCTCCTTCGCCCCCAACCCGCCCGCCTACGATCCGCGCTACCATTTCCAGCTGGCCATCGATTCGGGCTGCAACGCCTACGCGTCCCTCCTGGGATTCGTGGAGGCGGCGGTGGACGAATTCCCGGGTGAGATTCCCGTCATCCTCAAACTCAACAGCCACGACCTGCTGTACGAGGACGGCGACCCCGCCCCCGCGGTTACCGGCAGCGTGGACGACGCCCTTCGGCTGGGATGTGCGGCGGTGGGCTTCACCATCTACCCGGGCTCGGCGCTGTCCGGCCAGATGTACGAGCAACTGGGGGAGATAGCCTCCGAGGCCAAGCTCTGCGGATTACCCGTGGTGGTGTGGGCCTATCCGCGCGGCTCAGGCCTGCCCAAAGAGGACGAGACGGCCGTCGATGTGGTGGCCTACGCGGTCCAGATAGCCTGCCAGCTCGGGGCGGATATCGTAAAGTGCAAGATGCCGGCGGCCAATATCGGGCTGGCCGAGGCCGCCAAGGTCTATAAGGCCAAGCGGGTTCCCATCGGGACCGCCGCCGAACGGGTGCGGCACGTGGTGCAGAGCGCCTTCGACGGGCGGCGCATCGTCATCTTCTCGGGAGGCCCGAGCAAGGAGACGGCCGACCTGCTGGCGGAGGTGAAGGCGATACACGAGGGCGGGGGTTTCGGCTCCATCATCGGCAGAAACAGCTTCCAGCGGCCCCGCAGGCAGGCGCTGGACCTCCTCTCCTCGGTGATGGATGTTTACGCCTCCAAGCCACGCGCGTCACGCCGTCGCTGAACGACCTGAAGAAAACGAGCCCGCCGGCTGGTGCCGGCGGGCTCTTCTTTATGCGGTTACGATCAGGGCGAGAAGCCCACGACGTTATGGCCGCCGCCCCAGTCGTAGTCGCCCAGACCGTGGTAATCGAACTACATAGGACGCTCGGCCAGCACCGGCTGGTCCGTGGAATGGACGAAGGTGGAGACCTCCAGGTCGGGTCCCGCGTCCGTGTTGGTGTAGATGGTATAGCGTGAGTTGGCGGGTACTGTGTGGTTGCGCACCGGAAGCGCCCTCGCATCGCGCGTGTAGTAGGTGATCTGGAGGTGGGCGGCTACCGGGTTGGGGTTCTCGATGGTCAACCATTGCTCGAAATAGGCTCCGGTGTAGCCCTCGGCGAAGTACCAATCGGTAGCGATACCGTCCGAACCCATGACGTTGTGCCCGCCCGTCCAGCTATGGTCCCCCATGCCTTGATAATCGAAGTACATGGGCCGCTCGGCCAGAATCGGTTGCGTCGATTCCACCTTCATGGAGATCTCCGAAGGATTCACATCACCCAGGTCATAGTTGCAGAAAACGGTATAGCGGGACTCACCGGGAACGTTGTGGTGCGTCACGGCGGTAGGACCACCGTTCCGGTAGTAGGTGAGGGTGACCTGGGCAAGGGCAGCGCCCGGGTTCACCAGGGTCAGCCACTGGTCGAAGTTGGGCGCCGTATAGCCTTCGGCGAAATAGAAAATAGTGGAAAGGGAATTGGCTCCCAGGATGTCGTGTCCGCCGGTCCAGTCGCGGCCGGAAATCCCCGCATAGTCGAAATAGAGCGACCTCTCGCAGATCACCGGCACGTCATCGGAACGCACCTGCATGGACAGCTCCATGTTCTGCCCGGCGTCCAGGTTCACATAGATGGTATAGCGGGAGTTGGGCGGCACGACGTGTCTTCTGTGGATGGGCTCGCCGCCGTTCACGAAGTACGTGACCTGAACGGTGGCTTCTGTATTGTTGGGATTCTGCACCAGGAGCCATTCGTCGAAGCCAGGCAGGGTGGTGCCCTCGGCGAAGTACCAGTTGCGGTCAGCCTGCAGAGCCCCCATCACGTCGTGCCCGCCGGTCCAGTTGTATCCGCCGATGCCATGATAGTCAAAGTACATCGGTCTTTCGCAGATGAGCGGCCTATCCGAACCTATGCGTACGGAGTTCTCGAGGTTCTGCCCGAGGTTCTGGTTGACGTTGATGGTGTAGCGGGAATGGGCGGGTACTGTGTGCGGCTTGGCGATGGGTGCCCCGGTCAGCGTGTAATAGGTGACGACCACGTTGGCCGCATCGGCACCCGGATTCTCCAGGGTCAACCACTCGTCGAAGTCGGTTCCCGTGTATCCCTCCGCGAAGTACCAGGTGTAAGGAACGGCCTGGAAATCTATGGTAATATCGGACACCTCGGGTGTCACGACGATATCTCCCGTTGAGAGGCTAACCTGGTACTGAATGTACCTGGTGGGACCGCCGGGGACCATCCCGCCGTTGGCTACGGCAGTCCAGGCGCTCCAGGTGCCGTCCGGCGTGGGCGTATTTCCCGTACGCACTTCCACTACAACGTTCGTACTCGCCGGCTTGCTCTCGGTCCAGTTCACGGCTCCCCAGGTGGTGGTGCCGCCGGGCGTGAAGACCGATGACGTGAGGATTCCGGCTCCGGCGTAGTTATGTGCCGCCGTTGCCGTGCCGGTCTGTGGGAGGCCGCCTGGTGCCACGCCCGTGTAGAGGAGTCGCAACGTGTTTCCCGATTCGAGCGGGGCTTGAGCGAAGACCGATTGCCCATCCCAGGCCGCAGGGGCCCCGGCCGCGAGAATCGGATTAGGTGCAGCGGGCACTGTCCACGCAGCGCCGTCAAAGCTATAAGCCTGTCCCAATTGGGTCAGGCCTCCCGCATTGTAGCCGTTCAGCGTCATCCTGAAGAAACTGCCGTCGTATTGCAGGTCCGCATCGGCTGCGCCGGCCTCGTAAAAGGTCCCGGCAGCTAGCGGGATCACGGGATTTCCTGCGGCTTTCGTCCAGGTGACGCCGTCGGGGGAGGTGGCTATGCCGATCTGGGCATTTGTGAGGTAACCCGTATAGGCCAGGAGGTAGCCTCCCGGCGTCTTCACGATTTTGTATCGCGTCATATCGTTTTGATCCCAGGCGCCGGCGCCACCGGCGCTGAGTACCGGATTGGCGGCAGCTTTTGTCCAGACAAGGCCGTCCGGGCTGGTGGCGTATCCGAGCTGGGTAGGTCCACCGGTGGCGTAGCCTTCATACCACATTTTGTACAGGGAACCATCGTGCCTGATCGCGACGATCTCGTCCATGTTTTCGTCCCAAGCGCCCGCTGTGCCGGGTCTCAAGACAGGATTCAGAGGTGACACATTCCAGTTGACGCCGTCCGCCGACTCCGCATAGCCGAATCCCGCAAGGCCTGCCGCGGTCGTGCCTGCAAACCACATCTTGTAGGTATCGTTCTCCACCAACATCCGCCCCATCTCCGATCCGTTGGGATTCCATGAACCGGTATCGATGAGGGGATTCGCCGCCGCCTTGGTCCAGGTTGTGCCGTCGGGCGAGGTCGCGCGGCCGATGCGTTCTATCCAACCCGCATCCCAACCTTCATAGAAGACCTCGTAACCTGTTCCGAGTGCTCTGACCTCGTGAACCAGGACGGCTCGCGTGTCCCAGGACCCTGCTCCGCCCGTGGGGATAACGGGATTGCCGGCGGCCTTGGTAAAGGGATTGCTGATATAGGAGAGCCTGAGCGAACCGGGGGTCCCCATCGTATCCAACATCGTGCTCGAAGAGTACATGGTCGGATCTCCCATGGCGTAACCTCCCCAGGAGGCTTGCCCCGGGCCACCGGACCAGTCCGTCTGCCGCCATTTCCAGATCTCCGCTTGCGCTTGGCGTGGTGCCGCTAGTACCAGGAGGAAGCTTGCTGCGAGGAGTAGAGGAAGGATTACCGCCAACGTCTTTCTCGAGCCAGGCATATCGCCCACCCCCTTCGAGAATCCCGTTCAGGGCTTCTGACCGTTGTTTCATCGCATTTCTAAGCGTCGCGCCGGTCAAGGGAAGCAATCGATTGCGATCAGCGGGTTGCGCGATTCCTCCGGCAAGGGGTGTGTCATACGCGTAGTCTATCCGGCGCGAGGATTTTAAACGACCCCGGGGTCTGTTCAGGCATAATTCACCGAGCGTGCCTGACGCTAAGGTGAATTATCTGTAGATCACCAGGGTCTTGGCGATGTGGTCGTGCCAAGCCTGCTTGCGCCGGTCGAAGCCCGCCGAGATATAGCCGAGCAAGCAGATGAGGCCCGAAATGAATTTCCCGATTATCTCGCGCAGGGCCGCAGTGCCGTAGCCCACCGGGCCGAAGTCGTCCCTGACGACCTTCAGGCCGAGGGCCATCTTGCCGAGCGTGGCCCCGAAAGCGCCTAGCATGATTACGGCATACGCCCACTCGACCAGGGCTATAAAAAGCCGGATAAGCACGGCTGATGCCGTGGAACGGGTAACACTCGCCGCGACGTTAAGCGGTATAAAAGCGATGCCCAGGATGAAACCATCGATGATGGCGGCCACGAACCGGATCCAGAAACCGGCGAACCGGATTTCCGGATAGCCCGTGGGATAGGGATAACACGGTGGAGGCGGTTGAGGCGGGTAAGGCTGCCCGACCGGGGACCCCATGCGGGCTCCGCATTTGCCGCAGTACTCGGTTTCGTCACCCATTTGGGTGCCGCAATAAGGACAGGTCTTCATGACAAATCTCCCTCGTGTCAGACCGGGGTCGATTAGTAGCTGGGATTAGACCAAGAAGCCGGGCTGGGTCAAACCCAGCCCAGGTAGGTGCCAGGCCAGATGTGGCCGAGTTCCTGTTCAACCAGGCGCTGGTCAGGTCTCAGATCGGCACCACAGGTGCCGCAGAAGAGGAACCCGGCCGGCATAGCTGCGCTGCAGTTGGGACACGACGCCATTCTTGTCCTCCTTGCCCGTTCGTGCTGAAAGCCTGCACCGGTTTTTTCGGTATCTCTGTCGGAAAACTTTAGGCTAGGAACGGCATCGAGCTTTGCGAGGAGCGGTGCGAGGGTAGCCGGGATCAGAACGAAGCCGCAGCGGACTCCTGTTGCCGGCCTTGATACTCCGTGCCCATGATGAGCAGCTCGGCGCTGGACAGGTTGGTGGCCAGGGGCACGTTATGCACGTCGCAGACGCGCAGCAGGGCGCTCACGTCCGGGTCGTGGGGTTGCGCCGTCAATGGATCCCGCAGGAAGATGACCAGGTCGATCTCTCCCGAAGCGATGAGGCCTCCGATCTGCAGGTCTCCGCCTTCCGGTCCAGGAAGCAGGCCTTTTACCATGAGCCCCGTCTTCTCTGTAATGAGGCTGCCTGTAGCCCCGGTCGCCACCAATGAGCAGCCGGAAAGGAAGTCTCGCCAGGCCGACGCGAACATGACCATCTCCAATTTCTTGGCGTCATGCGCTATCAGCGCGATGGCGGTGCCATCTTCCTTCCGTTTCCTGGACACGGGCGTTGTTACTATCTTATGTTGCATGCGATTCACCTCCTTTCATGTTACTTAGTCTAACAGTTCAGACTTAAGACGGGTTTGCAGCGAGGTTAAGTTCCGGTAAACACGAGGAAATTTCTGGATATACCCGGAGGGCAAGGAAAAAGCCCGGCCTCGCGCGAGGCCGGGCTCAATGACTAACCGGATTGCTAGACCATCTCGATGAGCGAAGCGATGCCCATGCCGCCTCCCACGCAGAGAGAAGCCACGCCGCGCTTGATGCCGCGCCGCTTCATCTCGCCCAAGAGGGTGATGAGGATGCGGCAGCCCGTGGCTCCCACCGGATGGCCCAGGGCCACGCCGGAGCCATGCACGTTGGTTATCTCGCGGTCCAGGCCCAATGCCCTCTCGCAGGCGATGTACTGGGCCGCGAAGGCCTCGTTGACCTCGAAGAGTTCGATGTCGCCCAGTCTCAGGTTGTTCCGCTCGAGCAGGTTCTTGATGGCGGGTACCGGGCCGAACCCCATGCGGTGCGGCTCTACACCGGCCACGGTGAAATCGACGAACCGGGCGATGGGCTCCAGGCCCTTCTTCTCCGCCCAATCGGCTCCGGCCACGACTACCAGGGCGGCGCCGTCATTCATGCCTGAGGCGTTTCCCGCGGTTACGGTCCCGCCCTTCTTGAAGATAGCCGGAAGCCGGCCCAGGGATTCCATGCTGGCATCGGCGCGGGGATGTTCGTCCCTGTCCAGCACCTTGGGCTCGCCTTTCTTCTGCGGTAGGATGATGGGTACTATCTCCTGCGCGAACGTGCCGTCCTCGCGCGCTTTCGCGGCGCGCAGATTGGAGGTGAGTGCCAGTTCGTCCTGCTCCTCGCGCGTGATGCCGAACTCCTCAGCCAGTACCTCGGCGGTCTGCCCCATGATCATCTGGGGAATGGGGTCGAAAAGCGTCTCCCAGACCGCGTCCGTCATCTCGCCATGCTGCAAGCGCTGTCCCCAGCGGGCCGTCTTGAGGACGTAGGGGCCGTTGCTCATGCTCTCGGCGCCGCCCGCCAGGGCCACATCGTACTGACCGACCATGATGCCCATGGCGGCATAACCCACCGCCTGCATACCGGAGGCGCACTGACGCGTGAGGGTTACGGCCGGAGTGGTAAAGGGAATGCCCGCTCGCAGGCCCACGATGCGCGCGAGGTTGGGCTCGTCGCTTCTCGCGATGCAGTTTCCCAGGATGACGTCGCCCAGGTCCTGCTTATCCACGCCTGATTTCTTGATGACCTCTTCCGCCACGGTGACCGCCAACTGGTTGGCCATGACATCGCGGAACATCCCTCCGAAGTTCCCGACGGCGGTCCTGGCCCCTGACAGAATGACTATCTCCCTCTTCTGCATAGTTCATTCCTTTCCACGATTTGATGGGAAATCAAGCTACATGCCCCCTTACTATACAAATACGCCCGGCTCGCGCGCAACGGTTCCCCTTATGCCGCGCGGCCCCGCCGAATCTATCCTCTTATGCTTCGAAAGCACGAAATGATAAGATAACCGCGGCCGATCGCAGTATCGTCTTTGTCCAGTCATCTTCGTCCGCAGCAGGGCCGTTGCATCGGAGCAAACGCCACGTTTCGCCGTGGAAAGGAGTAGCCTGCGATGGAGAAGATCTGGCTTGATCATTACAATCCTGGAGTCCCCCACGAGATCGACGTGCCCGACATCCCCCTGCAACAGCTTTTGGAGAATTCCGCGAGGGATTATGCAGATAGCACTGCGACGGTACTGCTGGGGGCGAAGCTGAGCTACGCACGTATTGACGAGCTGGCCAACCGCTTCGCCAACGCCCTGCAGAAGCTGGGCGTGCAGAAGGGAGACCGGGTGGGCTTCATGCTCCCCAACAGCCCCCAGTTCGTGATCGGCTACTATGGCATACTCAAGGCGGGCGCTGTGAGCGTCTGCTTCAACCCGATGTACACGCCCCGCGAGATAGTCCACCAGGCCAAGGACGCCGGGGTTAAGATCATGCTGATTCTGGACCGCTTCTTCCCGCAGGTGAAAGAGGCCATGTCCGAGGCGGGCATAGAGAAGATAATCGTCACGCGCATAAAGGAATTCCTGAAGTTCCCCTTGAACGTGCTGGAACCGGTGGTCTCCAAGCGCAAGGGGGATTACGTGGAGGTGCCGCCGGCTCCCTACATACTCAACTTCATGGAACTGCTCAAGTCCGCCTCACCCACAGCGCCCAAGGTGGAAATAGATCCCGCGGAAGACATCGCCCTGTTGCAATACACAGGCGGGACCACGGGCGTTTCCAAGGGCGCCATGCTCACGCATCGGAACATGGTGGCCAACGCCTCGCAGGCCCGTTCCTGGCTGCCTGAGCTGAAGGACGGGAAGGAAATCGTGCTCAGCGCCCTCCCTTTCTTCCACGTTTACGGGATGACTGCCTGCATGAACCTGGCCGTCCTGCTGGCCGCCACCATGATCATCGTGCCGGACCCGCGGGATATGGCCATGATCCTCAAGGCAGCGCACAAGTACCGCCCCACCGTGTATCCGGGAGTGCCGGCCATGTACATTGCCATCACCAACCACCCGGATGTGAAGAGCGGCAAGTACGATGTGACCTCCATCCAGTACTGCATTTCAGGCTCGGCCCCCATGCCGGTGGAGGCGCAGTTGGAGTTCGAGAAGGTGACGGGTGCCAGGCTGACCGAGGCCTACGGGCTAACGGAAACCTCGCCGGCCACCACCATCAACCCGCTGCACGGGGAGCGCAAAGTGGGGAGCATAGGCATACCCTTCCCCTCCACGGAAGTGAAGGTAGTGGATACGGAGGACTGGCAGAAGGAGATGCCCATCGGCGAGACCGGCGAGCTCGCCATCAAGGGGCCCCAGGTGATGAAGGGCTACTGGAACATGCCCGAGGATACCGCCGAGGTATTGCATGACGGGTGGCTACTCACCGGCGACATTGCCAAGCAGGACGAAGACGGCTACTTCTTCATCGTGGATCGGAAGAAGGACCTCATCATAGCCGGGGGCTATAACATCTATCCGCGCGACGTGGACGAGGTGCTCTTCGAACATCCGGCGGTGCTCGAAGCGGCCGCGGTGGGCGTGCCGGATGCCCGTCGCGGAGAGACGGTCAAGGCTTTCGTCGCCCTGCGCGAGGGGCAGAGTTGCACCGAGCAGGAGATAATCGAGTTCTGCCGGGAGCGCCTGGCGGCCTACAAAGTCCCCACCATGGTGGAGTTCAGGTCCGAGCTGCCCAAGACCACCATCGGCAAGGTGCTGCGGCGCCAGCTGGCGGAGGAGGAGCGGGCGAAGCAAGCGGCCCAGCAGGGCTGATCATCTAACACCAAGGGCATGGGCCTCGCCGCTAACCTGCAGCTCATGGGGGCCATCCCCAGCTGCACCTACTGCAAGTATCCCTTCGACCCGCCGGGCTGGGTGGACGAGGGCAGGGACGCTATGCCGATGAAGCCTATCCGCATGGATGCGGACGGATATGTCCGCATGTCAAGGCGCGCGCGCCGCGACTTCCTCTATAATTCTTTTATGTTCGGAATACGCCGAAAGAGGTGCTCGGAACCCGTCTTCACGGGCGAGGCGCTCGAGGCGGAACTGGTGGCCAATATGCTCCGCGCGGAGGGTTTCAGCGTGCTCGTGCAGAGTACGCCATCCCGGCCCTACTTCGGCACGGTCGGGGTGAGCCGGGTCATGGTGCCCTGCGACAACCGCGAGGCCGCTGTCGCGTTTCTTGATTCGCTGCACGAAGAGGACAAGGAGAAAACCTGAGACGGTAGCCCCTTGGCAGCCCGGAGTGAAGCCCCGGGCGGATGCCCGGGGCTTCACTCCTTTTGCGGCTGTCTTGCCGCGCCGCCTTGGAACTTGTTTCCTATGGCGCGTATCCTATGGAGCAGGCGCCTTCCGTCCTGCTTCCCCAGTAAGTGGCGCGTTCCACCACCACCGGGCCGGTGGACTCCACCTTGGTGGAGACCTGGATGTTGTCAGGCACATCGCCGTTCACTAAGACGGTGGTGCGGGAGTTTGCCGCCAGTTCGAAGGGCGCCTTGTTGATCTCCCCATCCGCCGTCATATACGTGAAGGTCACCGTAACCGCCGCCGGATTGGGATTCTGCACCAAGACCCATGTCTCGAAGCCGTTGGCAGTGCATCCCTCAGCCAGCTCCCACGTGGGGGCCGGCGCCACCGCGCCGAGCGAGTCATGCCCGCCCATCCTGCCGTTCCAGTAGCAGGCCCTTTCGGCCACTACCGGCTCGGTCGCCGCCACCGCTATGGAGACCTGATTGTTGTCGGGCACGTCTCCGTTAACGAAGATGCTGGCTCGACTACCAGCCGGCACGACCAGGGGTGCCTTGTTCACCGGACCGCCAGCGGTCATGTAAGTGACCGTGACGGTGGAGTCGACGGCCCCGGGGTTCTGCACCAGCAGCCAGTCCTCGAAGCCGTCGGCCGTAGTTCCTTCTGCCAGGTACCAGGTCGGGGCGGGTGCCGTAGCCCCTAGGGAGGCGTGGCCCGCCTTGCGGCCCCCCCAGTAACAAGCCCTCTCCACGGCCACCGGGATGTTGGAGGTGACCATTGTGGAGACGTGCGGGTTATCGGGCAGGTCCGAGTTGACCAGGACCGTGGTCCGGGAGTTCGGTAGCATGACGAAGGGCGCCTTGTTCACCTCGCCCGCACCTGTCATGTAGGTCAGGGTCACGGTGGCTGGTGCCGCGTTGGGGTTCTCCACTAGCACCCATGTCTCGAAGCCGTCCGCCGTGTTCCCCTCGGCCAGGTACCAGGTGGTGGACCAGGGTATCTCGCCGAGCGACTCGGTACCACCGGCGCGGCCGTTCCAGTACACGGCGCGCTCCACCACGATCGGCTGGTCGGACTCGACCTTGGTCGATACCTGGTTGGTGTCGGGCACGTCCGTGTTAACGAAGATGGTGTTGCGGGAGTTGGGCGCCATCCCGAAGGCGGGCTTCACGATCTCGCCGTCCGTTGTCATGTACGTGACATTGATGTTAGCCGTCGCCGGATTGGGATTCTGGATGAGCACCCAGGTCTCAAACCCGCCCGACGTGCAGCCCTCCGGCAGGAACCAGGAGAGCGGAGTGACGCGGGCCTGCGTGCTGTAGTAGGTGGGCACGATGTTGGGCAGTCCATCGCCGTCCGCGTCGGGCATGGCTTGGATGTAGCCCGTGAGAGCTTGCCAGGCCCGTGTCTCAGGCGGCGCGAAATTGGGAACGATGAAGGGCTTCATGTAGTCTGTGTCCGGCGGTGTCGGAGTGTACTGGGCACCGGTATTGAACCGCGGTTTGAGGCCGAAGACCGCCAGGAAAGAGCCGGTGTAATAGTCGGTCGCCAACCTGTAGAGGCCGGCCGGATTCACCGGTTCCCAGGCCGTTCCCGCCGCGTTCTGTATCTCCAGGCTCACCAGTTTCTGCCCGGTCGCCCCCGCAGGGTTATAGCTGTAGCGCATGCCGGACATCTGCAGGAAGAAGTCGTTCCTGCCCATGTCCAGTATCTCTGACAGCACGCCCTGCAGCTCTGCTCCGGCCAGCCAGAAGCTCACCAGAGGATATCCCGGCGCATTCGGATCGTAGGGCGAGCCGCCCAGGGGTAGCGTTCGATAGAGGTCGTAGAAGGAGAAGCGTCCGCTGGCCCCCTTAGGTAAGGCTGTCCGGATGACTCCATTTGACTCAATTCCGATGCGGGCCGGGTCGGCAGGGAATATGCTGGCCATGGTGGCACGGAAGGAGTCGGTCATCAAATCACCCAGGTTGGTCTCCGCCAGGTCCGGGGCGTTCAGCAGGTCAAAACCACCATTGCCGGCTAGGTCTGTTTCCGCAAAGGGCGCCAGGCAGTTGAAGCCCAGGTGCCCATTGATACCCGCCAGGTAGGCGTTGATCACCGCATCCATGCTCGGGACCGTCGGGATGTTCTGGTCGATATGGATGGCCTGGGCATTAGCCACGGTGACCTTGGGCGCGGGGCTCACGGCTGCACCGTCATACTGCAATTCCAAGTCGCCCAGCCATTCGCCGTTGGCTCCCGCCTGTACGATGATGGTGTTGCTGGTGCCCATCACCTGCGGCGGATAGATGAGCGAGTGGCTATGCCCGCCCACGATGACATCTATGCCCTCTACGAAGTTGGCCAGGTTCTGCTCCTCGACTATGCCCGAATGGCTCAGGGCCACCACTACGTTGCAACCCAATCCGCGCAAGGTATTCACCATGTCCTGTGAAACCGTCACGCGGTTGAAGAAGCTGACGGGATCCTCGGGATGCCCGGGCACGTTGCCGAAAGTGACCGGAGCAGCAGCGGGGGCCACCGCCTCGGCTTCTACTCCCATCAGGCCGAAGATGCCTACCTTCAGGCCGTTGCTGAGGGTCTTGACGGTGTACTTCTGGATGGCCATCTGTGTGCCGCCCGAGTCCCCTGGCGGTGCTGTATACAAGGTGTAGAGGTTGGCATCGCCGGCGCCGCCAGCGGGTGGATACCCGGAGAAGGTCAGATTGGCCGAGAGAACAGGGAACTTCACGCCGTTCGCCCTGGCGTAGGCCAACTCCGCGTAAAGGTAGTTGGGGCCCAGCTCTATATCATGATTGCCCATGGCTACGGCGTCGTAACCCATGCTCTGCATAAGCATCAGTTCCGGTGCGTTGCTCGTCTCCAGCATGCTGAAGAGGGTCCCCTGGCTCCAGTCGCCTGCGCCCAGTGTGAGCACCGGTTCTCCCGCAGCCGCCTTGGCCGTCTTGATAGCCCCTATCTCGTAGGCCAGGCGCGAGAACCCGCCTGTAGTGGGGCTGGCGGGATAGTCCAGGGCCAGGTTATAGGGATATATCTCCGAATGTTCGTCGTTGGTGTGCAGGATGGTGAACTTCAGTGGCACCGCCGCACATGCCTGTTGTGTCGCCGTTCCCAGGAGTGGCCCGGCGGTAAGCGCCAGGACCAGCAGCAGACAGGCGAGCCCGCCTGCCACACTCCTCCAATTTTTACCAAGCAAACCATTCACCTCCCAATGGAAATCGGTAATTATACGCTATTGCCGCGCCGATCACCTCCTAACAGCCCGAGGTGGAGGGCGGGGTACGTCCCCCGCCCTCCGTCACGGTTCAGGCGAACTTCCGGAAGGCGAACAGCCCCAGGAGTACCAGGGCGATCACCGCGAGGATGGAAAGCACCAGTGCCAGCACCCAACTCGAGTTGGTCCAGGACGACTGGACCGGCTTGGTCTGCATGACGAAGCGCACGTCACTCTGATCGGCATTGTCCGGCCTGCCCAGGAAGCTGTCGAAAGCATTACCTCTCTCGTCGATGGCCTTCAGCTCGCCGAAGGTGAGGTTGAGCTCGTGCAGGCTCGTGCCGAGAGCGTCCTTCATGACTTCGGTGCCGCTGTTGACGGCGGTATCCAGCCCCGCCTTCAGTTCAGATAGGCCGCCCTGTATCTGCGTTGAGCCGAAGATAAGGGTGCCGGACGTCCCGGAGGAGCCGAGGCCGGCGATCGCCTCGCTCAACCCGCCTGAGAGTTGCATCAGCCCGTCCCGCATCGTGAGGAGGCCACCATAAATGGCGTTCGAGCCGTACAGGAGAGTTCCCGGCGTGCTTATACTGCCGATGGCCACGTTCTTGATGTAGGAGAGCCCTTCGGAGATGGCGTTCGCGGCGAAGAGCAGGGTACCGTCGGTCCCGCCGGAACCGATGCCCGCCTTGATGGCCTTCAGCCCGCCGATAACGCCCTCTATGGCGTAGAGCAGAGTGTTGGGTGTGCTGGTGCTGCCGATCAGGCCAATAGCGCCAGCGGGAAGGCCGGGTACCGCGAGGATCATATTCGCGAG
>JAHEXQ010000061.1 GCA_023252035.1 Actinomycetes bacterium | reverse complement strand
GAGACCACGGACACGATGCGACGAGGGTGCTGGTGCTGAACTCCAGCTACGAGCCCCTGAACATCGTGCACCTGCGCCGTGCCATCGTGCTGGTGTTGAAGAACAAGGCCGAGGTCCTGGAGCAGTCGCCTGAGCCCTTGCGCTCCCAGCGCGCCGAGTTCCCCCGCCCCCTGGTCATCCGGCTGTCCTACTACGTGAAAGTGCCCTACCGGGTACGCAACTCGATATCCAGGAAGGCGGTCTTCGTCCGCGACGACTTCACTTGCCAGTACTGCGGTTCCCGAGCCGAGAACATCGACCACGTCATCCCGCGCTCGCGCGGGGGCCCGCACACCTGGGAGAACATCGTCGCCTCCTGCCGCCGTTGCAATGCGCGCAAGGAAAACAGGATGCCCCAGGAGGTCGGGTTGAAGCTCAGGTCGCATCCGGCACCGCCGCGCGAGGACCTCTGGATAGTCATGGCCGTGGGCGAGGTATATCCGGCCTGGGAACCTTATCTGAACGGCGCGCGGCCATTGAAAATGGCCAGGGCCGTTGATAAGATGATTTTGAAATCGTAGAATTCCCTCTCCAGCGTGCCCTTGTAGCTCAGAGGATAGAGCAGTGGCCTCCGGAGCCACGTGCGGGGGTTCGAGTCCCCCCAAGGGCGCCATTTTTTTGCGGTCGGTCGATTCCGGCGGCGAAGTGCGCGGAGATAGCGAGCGGAGATACGATGCATTGCTACAACTGTGCCAAGGAATTCGCAGAGGGTTTTGAAAAGTGCCCTAACTGCGGAGCCACCATCAAGTACTCGGACATCGACGGCATCAAGACCGCCACCAACCTGAACTCCCGCGCCCAGATGCTGGCCTCGCAGGGACGCTACGAGGAGGCTATCGAGGCCTACCTGGAAGCGCTGGAGCAGTTCCCGGACTACGCGGTCGCCCATTACAACCTGGGATTGGCCTATCAGGCGAGGAAGAGGTACAGCGAGGCCATAGCCAGCTATACGAGGGCCATCGAGATGAAGCCGGATTTCGCCGCCGCCTATACGGGACGGGGAGACTCGCGCCTGGCTATGGATGAAAGGGAGGCGGCCGTCGATGATTACAGCATGGCTATCGAGCTCTATCCCGACTATGCTATGGCCTACTTCAAACGGTCCGGCGTCTTCGACCTTATGCAGAAGTTTGAGGAGGCTCTCGCGGACCTCAAGAGTTACCTGACCTACAAGCCGCACGATGTGCGGGCCCGCAAGAAGATGAAGGCGCTCGCCGCGACCTGTAGCCAGCCTTGGGAGCCGGGACAGGATTTCTAACCCGTGCTCTAGGTGCTCCCCGTGCCCTCCGCGCTGTCGCCGGGCTCCTCAGCCACCTCCGGCGTCTCCTCCTTGATCTTCGCCGAGATAGACACGTAATTCAGCTTGAGGTTGGCGAGCGTGCCACGGAAGGGCTCCAACTGCTCGTCCGGCATCTTGCCTCCCGCCGCTTTGAGCAGGCCGTCGAGGGAGTCCACCGCCAGGCGCGCCTGATCCAGGTCGCGGTATTTACGATTGACCTCTTCGGGCAATCCCATTTTCTGGTATCCTATGGAAGCCAGGGTTACCATCATCTGCTGGACCATCTGGGCAACGGTAACGCGTTCCAGCTGCTCCTCGATCATCCGGCGCAGCTCTTCCTCGGTCAGTTCCTCCTCGGGTTTTTCCTGTTCCTGCTCCTCTAGCTCGGCGTCTGAAGCCGCTGTTTCGGTTTCTTCGGACACCGGCGGCGTCTCGTCCGCCTGCTCCTCCGGCACCTGTTCCTGCTCGTCCTTCTTAGCCATGCTGGCCCTCCTTGTGATCGCATGCAGCAAGAGGTGACCCTTTTGCTGCGATGAGCCATTTTTAACGGGTCCGGTTTCTATATTCCCTCGCGCAAGGAATATAATAAACACAAAAGATATAACAGCAGTAGGGGTGCTCCCGAGGTGGGGCTGAGATCATACCCTGGTACCTGATCTGGGTAATGCCGGCGTAGGAAACTGAGCGGGATGTGCAGCGAGCACCACGACCCCAGGGGCGTGGTCTTTTCATTGGGGCACCCTGAGGAGCAGAGGGAGGTAAGCATTGGCTCTGGAACTGGGCCTGTACGTCATAGCCACGGAGTGCCGGGAGCACGGTCGTGGATACCTGGACGTGGCGGCCGCCGCGCTGGCCGGCAGAGCCGATGTCATCCAGCTAAGGGCCAAAGATGCCCCGGCCCGCGCAGCGCTGGAAATCGCGCTGAGACTGAGGGAGATGATTAGCTCCCGGCCGGAGCGCCGTCTCTTCCTGGTGAACGACCGGGTGGATATAGCCATGGCGGCGGGCGCAGATGGAGTCCACCTCGGCCAGGACGATATGCCCATCGCGGCGGCCCGTGCCCTGCTCGGCCCTTACGCGGTCATCGGGGTGAGCGCGGGAAGCGTGGAGGAAGCGCTGAGTGCCGAGCGGGGGGGAGCCGACTACCTGGGGGTGGGGGCGATCTTCTTCACGGCGACCAAGCCGGATATCGGCGAACCGGTGGGGTTGGATACCTTACGCGAGATTAAGCGCCGGTGTGGCATCCCGGTGGTAGCTATAGGGGGAATTGGGAAAGATAATCTGGAGGAGGTCTTGGGCGCGGGAGCCGACGGCATCGCCGTGATATCCGCTGTAACGGAGGCCGCGGACATGGAGGGAGCGGTCCGGGAGTTCCGGGAGAGGATAGACAGCTTCAGACGCCGAGAGGAGAGGCAAGCATGACGCTGCTGGAGAGTATCGGCCGGGGAGACATCCCGGGAAACGTGGCCGCCGCGGCTGCGGATGAGCGCGTGGACCTGGAGGCGCTGGCTCAGTCGCTGGCGGAGGGTCGGGCTGTCGTCCCCTCCAACAACACGCTGCCGGCTCCCCGCGCCTGCGGGGTGGGAGAAGGCCTGCGCACCAAGGTCAACGCCAACATCGGCACCTCGGATGATTTTCCCGACCTGGATGATGAACTGAATAAACTTAAGGCGGCGTTGCAGGCGAAGACGGATGCGGTCATGGACCTCTCCACCGGCGGTCCCATATCGGAAATCCGCGCACGCATCGTGAGCAAGTCCACCGTGCCCGTGGGTTCGGTGCCCATCTACGAAGCGGCGGTGAAAGCGCAGGAAGTCAAGGGCTCCATCGTGGGCATGGACGCCGACGATATGTTCGACGCCATTGAAGCGCACTGCGCCTCGGGGGTGGATTTCATCACGGTGCACTGCGGGGTGACCCGGCGTGTGCTGGATGCCCTGCGGCGCCACGGGCGAGTGACTGATATCGTCAGCCGCGGCGGCGCTTTCCTAGCTGGCTGGATACTTGCCAATGAGCAGGAAAATCCGCTTTACGAACAGTTCGACAGGCTCCTGGAGATCGCGCGCACCTATGACGTCACCCTGAGTCTGGGCGACGGCTTCCGTCCGGGCAGCCTGGCGGATGCCAGCGATGCGCCTCAGATGGCTGAACTTATAGAACTGGGCTCGCTGGTTCCACGCTGCCGCGAGGCCGGTGTGCAGTGTATGGTGGAAGGACCCGGCCACGTGCCCCTTAACCAGGTGGAGACCAACGTGCGCGCCGCCAAGTCCATCTGCGGGGGCGCTCCCTTCTACGTGCTAGGCCCGTTGGTGACCGACGTGGCTCCGGGCTACGACCATATCACAGCGGCCATCGGAGGAGCTCTGGCGGGAATGAGCGGCGCGGACTTCCTCTGCTTTGTAACTCCCCGGGAACACCTGGGACTGCCCACGGTACAGGATGTGCATGACGGAGTTATCGTGACCCGCATTGCGGCCCACGCCGCGGATCTGGCTAAGGGCAGCAAGAAAGCCTGGGATTGGGACCTGGAGATGTCCAGGGCGCGTAAATCCCTGGACTGGGAACGCCAGCTGGACCTGGCCATCGACCCCCCCAAAGCGCGGCGGATGTTCGAGGAAAGACGTAAGGAGGGGGAAGAGGCCTGCACCATGTGCGGCAACTTATGCGCCATGCGTTTCATATCCACCTACCTGGGGCGGGAGATGCCCGTCTGCTGAAGGAGCCAGAATGCAGCTAGGGAGCATCGGGGAGTTCGCGCTGATCGAACGTCTCGGGCGGCTTCTGCCGGCGCCCGGCGCCGAGGTGGTGCAAGGCATCGGCGATGATGCCGCCGCCCTGGATCTGGGCGATGGCCGCCTGCTCATCCTCACCACGGACATGCTGGTGGAAGGGGTGCACTTCGACCTTGCTTACACTTCCCCGCGTGATCTGGGCTACAAGACCCTGGCTGTGAATCTCAGTGATCTAGCCTCCATGGGCTGTGGCCCGGGCTATGCGCTGATCAGCCTGGGGCTGCAGGCCGGCTTCGAGGTCGAGGCGGCGGAGGATATCTACCGGGGGCTGGCGGAATGTGCCACGCAATGGGGAGGCCGTGTAGTGGGCGGGGACACGGTATCGTCGCCGCAGGGGCTGGTGCTTAATCTGGCTCTGTCCGCATTCATGCCCTCCGACAACATGATAACGCGAGCCGGAGCGCGCATCGGCGATATGATCATGGTCACGGGTAGTCTGGGAGAATCGAGCCTGGGACTGGAACTACTCAAGCGAGGTCTGCGGCCGGAGGATGATGCCGCCCGCGTCTGCGTGCAGCGTCACCTCAGGCCCAATCCGCGCCTCGCCGTTGGAGCTGCTGCGAAGGCGGCCAGCGCCACGGCCATGATAGATTGCAGCGATGGATTGCTCGCGGACCTGCGCCATATCTGTGAGGCCAGCGGCACGGGCGCCGCGGTGGAGGCGGATTGGCTGCCCATCTCCGATGCTGCGCGGCAGGTGGCTGAATCACTGGGTTTGGACCCGGTTCAGGCCGCGCTATCCGGGGGCGAGGACTACGAGTTGGTGATGACGCTGCCGCCGGAAGAAGCAGAGGACGCAGCGCGGCGATTGAATCTCACATCGGTCGGGGTCATCGTCGTAGGCTCGGAGGGCATGAAAGTAACGGACCAGAGCGGCCGGGCCATGGTGATAGAACCCCCCGGATACGAGCATTTTACGGAGGGTGCCTGATGGTACTGCCGGTGGTATTGACCGTGGCCGGCTCCGACTCCGGCGGCGGCGCCGGCATCCAGGCGGACCTCAAGACCTTTCACGCCTGCGGAGTGCACGGCGTGAGCGCCACGACCTCGGTCACCTCTCAGAATACACAGGGAGTACAGGACCGATTCGATCTCCCCGCGGAAGTGGTCAGGTCGCAGATGGAATCGATCTTCACCGACTTCGATATAGCTGCGCTCAAGACGGGGATGCTAGCCAGCGCGACGATCATTCGCGTAGTGGCAGGCGCGCTCCGGCTCTATCCACACGGTCCCCTGGTAGTCGATCCCGTCATGGTCTCGAGCAATGGGTCGCTCCTTCTGGACCTGGAGGCGTTGAGCGACATGGTGGGGGAGCTCTTGCCCCTGGCCGAGATCGTGACCCCTAACGTGCCCGAGGCGGAGGCACTCACGGGGAGGCGCATCCTGGATTCCGAGGATATGCGCGAGGCGGCCCGGGACATAAGTTTGGAGACCGGCTGCCGGAACGTCCTGTTGAAGGGCGGACATCTGGCCACGCCGGCCGGCTCCATCGACATCCTGTTCATGCGGGAGGCGGGGGAATGGGCGGAGTTCGCTGGGGAGTTGCTGGAGGCGAAAAATGCGCACGGCACGGGATGTGTACTCTCCGCCGCGCTGGTCTGCGGGCTTGCCAAGGGCTTAGACATCAGGAGTGCGGTGGTGCGTGCCAGGGATACGGTCAGCACGGCCCTGCGGAACAGCCTAGAGGTGGGGCATGGCAGCGGGCCGGTACACCTGCCTTGCTCGGAGCCGGACGGGCTGTACGGACAGACTGAAAGCTAGCGGGAAAGGAGATATCCCATGAGAATAGGTATGGTCAGCGATACGCACGGGGACGTGAAGGCCTGGAAGAGGGTGGAGGAGATGTTCGCAGGATGCCAGCTCATCCTGCACGCGGGTGACCACCTCTACAACGGAGCCTTTAACCCGGTGCTGCCGAGCTATGATCCCCTGGAACTGGCGGGCATGATGAATGCCAGTGCTGTCCCTATCCTTCACGCTCGGGGCAACTGCGACTCCGAGGTGGATTCGCTGGCACTGACCGACCCCATGATGTCACCCTATGTCTTCCTGGTCTGGGAGGGGATACGCATCCTGGTGACGCACGGTGACGCCTACCCGGACCCCGTGGACCTGGCGGCGCAAGGCAGGCGCTGGGGCGTGCGGCTCATCGTGCGGGGGCATACGCACGAACGAGGCATCTCCACCTGGGACGGGGTGACTCTCTTCAACCCCGGCAGCTGCTCTCTTCCCAAGGGAGACGGCGCCGCTACGGTAGGCCTGCTCCAGGACCGCGAGCTGATGCTTCTACGGCTGGACGACGGCGAAGTCCTGGAACGAGGCAGCCTCTAAGCACGATCCGGGTTCCGGACATAGGTCGAGGCTCTCCCATCGCGCCTCCATGCGCGGGAGAGCCTCGAAAGGGATCTTCTCTAGCCTCCTTAACGCCGGTAAGGCAGGTGTAACTCCTGCTTGACGGCTTCGCGGTCAAATCCTGCAAAGCATTTTCCGTTGATATCGATGAGTGGAAGCTCACTGCTGCCGCAAAGTTCATAAAGGTTCCGTGCCACTTCGGGGTGCTTCTCCACATCCACCTCTTCGTAGGCCACCTTGTGATTCACAAAGAACTCCTTGGCCTCCTCGCAGGCAGGGCAATGCTCGGCCTCATACAGCTTGATGTCCATCTCAACCCCTCCTTTTCCTTCGTCTCTAAGCTCTTTTTAGCATGCAGGAAAAGGCCGGGTACTGATTTGGCTCATAGAAGGGAGAAGAAAGAGGGCGAAGAACTTAGGCCCGGGTCACCTTGTTGGCCTTCAAGCACTTGGTGCAGACGTTCCTGCGCTCCGTGGTCCCGCCCTCCGTGACCCGCACTTTCTGGATGTTAGGATTCCACCTGCGCTTGGTCTTATGGTGAGAATGGCTTATGTTGAAGCCGAAACTCGGTTTTTTGCCGCAAATATCGCAAACTCTGGACACGATTCCTCCTTAAGACACGGAAAACATAATAGCATCCCCGATACCTTCTTACAAGCAAGTGGGTTGTAATAAAAAGCCCGAAAGAAAAGGTCAGACCCTTCTTTTCAGGTTCGGGCAAGCGAAAGGCGGGGCGCCTTGCTTGCGATTTTGCAGGCGGGTTTCGTAGCGCCGGGTGCTATAATTTGATTTATTTCTACAGGCGGCAAGGGCGCTGCTAGGAGGGTATAGCGGTGGCTGAAGGCGATGCGGTAAGAGGAAAGATGAGTATAAGCGATGAGGCGATCGGCGAGCTGGTGGCCCATACCTGCACGCGCTGCTACGGCGTGGTGGGCATGGCCAGCCAGGGTTTTCAGGAGGGCGTAGCGCAAATGCTGGGGATGGATTCCCTGCACAAAGGGGTAAAGGTACGCCGCAAGGGGGATGAGCTGAGCCTCAACCTCTACATCATAGTGGAGGCGGGCGTGAACATAACCGAGGTGGCGCGGAACCTGATAGATCAGGTGAAGTACGTCCTGCAGAGCACGGCCCGCCTGCAGGCCCAGGAGGTCGAGGTGCACGTGCAGGGCGTGCGGGCGAGCTGAGCCATAAAGAATATCGGTCGCGGGCGTGAAAGGTATTCCAGTTGCATGACGATATAGGAGCCGCAGAGATCCGGCTCATAGTAGAAGGTGCCATACGGGCGCTAAGCCTTTACAGGGACGAGATAAACGCGCTCAACGTCTTTCCCGTTCCCGATGGAGACACCGGAACGAACATGCTCCTGACCATGCAGGCGGTGCGCGAGGAGATGCAGGCTGTGGGCGAGTCCAACATGGACTACCTGGCCGATGCCATGAGCATGGGCTCTCTGATGGGGGCGCGCGGCAACTCGGGCGTGGTACTCTCCCAGATAATCAAAGGCATTACCGATGGGCGTCCCGGGCCGGAGCGGATAAACGTCGTCCAGCTCGCTGAGGCCCTGGAACACGGCTCGAAGACCGCCTATAAAGCCGTCATGAAGCCGGTGGAGGGCACCATCCTCACCGTCTGCCGCGAAGCGGCGGAGGCGGGGATGCGGGCAGCGGGGACCGCGGCCTCCGTGGAGGACTGGCTGCGCGAGATTATTATGGAGGCGGCCCGCTCGCTGGAGAAGACCCCTGACCTGCTGCCGGTGCTCAAAGAAGCCGGTGTGGTTGACGCGGGAGGCCGGGGTCTGCTGGCCATCTTCGAGGGAATGCTTATGGCGCTGACCGGTGAGGAGATCAACGAGGTCCCCGTGGTGCTGCTCAGCCCCATGGCCGAGGTGGCCTCGGACAACATGCATTACGAAGCCCAGTTCATGCTCTCCGCTCGGGATTCCAAGGTGGAGAGGCTCAAGGAACGCCTGAACCAACTGGGCGAGTCGGTTCTGGTGGTTGGGGGCAACCGCCTCTATCGCGTGCATATCCACACGAATGAATTGGGCGAGGTGATATCGGAGTCCAGCGCCGCGGGAACCATGACACAAGTAGAGATTACCGATCTCTTTGCGCAGGTGCAGGAGGCGGAGGCTAGGGGAGACGGATGTCCAGCCGGGCCCACGGCGGAGGAGAAACCCATCGGAGTGGTCGCCGTGGCGAAGGGCGAGGGCGTGAAGCGGGTACTTCTGGAGCTGAACGTGGACCGCATCGTGGACGGAGGCCAGAGTATGAATCCGTCCACGGCCGAGATCCTGCAGGGCATCGACTCGATATCACAGGATAAAGTTATAGTGTTTCCCAACAACAAGAACATCATCGCCTCGGCGGAACAGGCCCGGGCGCTCAGCAAGAAAGAGGTCACCGTCATCCCGACCCGGAGCATCGCCGAATGTTTCTCCGGCATGATTGCTTTCGAACCGGCCCTGGACCTGGAGACCAACCATATCCGTATGCAGAGGGCAGTTTCGGCGGTGAAGACGGGCACGGTCACCGTGGCGGTACGGGACAGCAAGTTCAAGCTGGGGAAGATACGCAAGGGCGATTACATCGGGCTCTTCGGGGGCGGCATCGCCGTGGCCGGGCTGGACCTCGAGGAGGTAACCTTCGAGCTTCTGCAGAAGATGGTGGAAGAGGGCGGCGAGCTCATAACCCTCATCAAAGGGGCCGAGGTCCCCGAGGATCTGGGCAAGCGCGTGGAGGAAAGGGTAAGAGCCGCCTTCCCGGTGGAGCTGGAAGTTATAGACGGAGGCCAGCCCGTCTATCACTACATCATCGGGGTGGAATGAGCGGCACCGCGGCCTTGAGCGACCTCAAACAAGATGCGGGGCGGATAAAGGGCGTAGGCGACACGCTCCGCGCCTATCTGGGCGACCTGGGCATCCACACTATAGAGGACTTGCTCTACCACTTCCCCCGCCGCTACCTGGACCGGAGCAAGCTGGCGCGCATCGTCGATGTGCGTGAGGGCGAGACCGTCACGGTAGTGGGCAAGGTCGTGGACGTGCGGGAGTTTACCACCGCGAACCGCAGGCGCATCCTCAACGTAGGCATCTCTGATAGCAGCTCGGTTATCTTCGGCGTATGGTTCAACCAGCCTTACCACGCCGCTCGCCTGCAAGCGGGCACGACCGTGGCCTTCTCCGGCAAGACCGAATTCCGGTACGGTAAATTCCAGATGGTGAATCCCGCCTACGATATCCTGGACGAGAGCGGAGACGGGTCCGAGGCTATCCATACCGGACGCATCATACCTCTGCATCCCGCCAGCGCCCAGCTCTCCTCAGCCAGGCTGCGCCGGCTCATCTGGAACGCTCTGGAGGCTTTGCCGGAAATATCGGATCCGCTGCCTCCGTCCATCTTGGCCCGCTACCACCTGCCGGGCCGGGCCGAAGCTCTGCGGGCGATACATTTCCCCTCCGGGAGAGAGCCGCTGGTGCGAGCACGGCGCCGCATGATCTTCGAGGAGCTGATGGTCATCCAGACAGGACTCGCGCTATTCAAGCGCCGTCGGGAGAGCGAGCTGCAGGGGATCGCATATCCCGCGCCGGGGCAACTCATCCAGGAGTTCACCGCGAGCCTGCCGTTCCAGCTCACGCAGAGCCAGCGCCGGGCTTTTGCGGAAATAGCGGGGGACATGCATAAGCCCTTTCCCATGAACCGGCTGCTGCAGGGGGAGGTAGGCTCGGGCAAGACCCTGGTGGCTCTTCTGGCCCTTTTGCTAGCCGTGCAGGGCGGTCGCCAGGGAGCCCTGATGGCGCCTACCGAGGTTCTGGCCGAGCAACACTACCGTACCATCACCGGATTCCTCACCGGGATGCCTGCCGTGAAGGTCGAACTGCTCACAGGAGGCGCCAGGGCGGCATCCCGCAAAGAGAGCCTGAGGCGAATTACCGGGGGCGAGGTGGACCTGGTGGTGGGCACGCACGCCCTCATCCAGGAAGAGGTCGTATTCGCCGACCTGGGGCTGGCCGTGGTGGATGAGCAACACCGCTTCGGCGTGCGGCAGCGCGTCATGCTCAAGGCGAAAGGCGAGGTGCCGGATGTCCTGATAATGACGGCCACGCCCATACCCCGCACGCTGTCGTTGACCCTCTACGGGGATCTGGAGATATCCACCCTGACCGAACTGCCGGCGGGGCGGGGAGAGGTGATCACCAAGGCGTTGGATGCGGACCAGCGCGAGAGCGCCTACGCCTTGATGGAGCGAGAGATGGACCGGGAGCGGCAGATCTTCGTAGTCTGCCCGCTGGTGGAGAGTTCCGCGCGGCTGGAGGCCAAGGCGGCGGAAGCGGAGGCTCGGGCGCTGCGCAAGCGTTTCGCCGGCCGGAGTGTCGGGCTTCTGCACGGGCAGATGCGCAAAGAAGATAAGGACAACGCCATGCAGGATTTCCGGGACCACAGGACGCAACTGCTGGTGGCGACCACCGTTATCGAGGTGGGTATAGATATACCCAACGCCAGCGTGATGCTGGTGGAGAACGCCGACCGCTTTGGCCTCTCGCAGTTGCACCAACTGCGCGGGCGTATAGGGCGCGGCGGACACCGCTCTTACGCCATCTTCATCTTCGAGGGGAAGACCCCCGAGTCGCAGGCGCGCAGGAAAGCCATCGAACAGATGCGGGATGGCTTCCGGCTCGCCGAGGCCGACCTGGAGATGCGCGGCGAGGGACAGCTCTTCGGGGCCCGGCAGTCGGGATTACCGGACCTGCGCATAGCCAAGCTGCGGCGGGACATGAAGATACTGCTGGCGGCGCGCGAGGAAGCCTTCCGCCTGGTGAGCGCGGATCCGCAGCTGCGCCGGCCCGAGCATAGGCTTTTGCGGGAAGAAGTGCAGAGCCGTTTCGCGGGAACCGGGCAGCTCGAATGGCTGTTCCACTCCTAGGGTCATGGGAGGCGGGATGAGGGTAATCGGAGGTTCGGCGCGCGGGAGGCGACTGGTGGTGCCACGGGGGCGGGCAACGAGGCCTACGGCGGGCCGGGTGCGCGAGGCCCTCTTCGATATCCTGGGGGATAGCGTGCATAAAACCGTGGTTCTAGACCTCTTCGCCGGCAGCGGTGCGCTGGGAATCGAGGCCCTGTCCCGGGGAGCTGGCGCCGCCTTCTTCGTGGAGGCCGGCGCGACGGCCGTGGGCTGTCTCCGACGCAATCTGGAAAACCTTGGCTTTGATGCGCAAAGCACAGTGATAAAGACGGATTCGCTGGCATACCTCCAGAAAAAGGCTTCAGCAAGCGGGTCTTTCGATTTGATTTTTGCAGACCCACCCTATACAATTGATATGAAATTTTACCGGTCGCTCCTGGCCATGGTGGGAAGACAAGGAATCCTGAGACCCCGAGGCCGTCTGATTCTAGAACACCCTGCGCGCGGCGGAGAGGTCGAAGCTCCCCCGGAATGGATTCCGGTGGAGCACAGGCGTTACGGGGAGACGGCCATAACCATCTTTATGCCGGCCTTGGGCGGGCCGCAAGAGCGAAAGGTCTAGTCATCCGGATGAAGACAGCCATCTGCCCGGGCACCTTCGATCCCATCACGAGCGGCCACCTGGACGTAATCGCCCGCTCCGCTCCCTTCTTCGAGAGGTTTATCGTAGCGGTGTCGGCGAATCCCCTGAAGAGCCCCATGTTCGACCTTAAGGAGAGAATGGATTTCGCGCAGCGCGCGGTGAGGGCGATCCCCGGGCTGGAAAACGTGGAAGTGGATTGCTTCGAAGGACTTCTGGTGGATTACGCCAAACATATGAAGGCGACGGCTATCGTCAAAGGCCTGCGGGCCATCTCCGATTTCGAATACGAGTTTCAGATGGCCCAGATGAACCACAAGATGGACGAGAGCCTGGAGACGTTTTTCGTGATGGCGAGCTCGGAGTACTCGTTTCTCAGCTCCAGCGCCATTCGCGAATTGGTCTTCTACGGCGGTTGCATAGAAGGCCTGGTTCCGAGCGGGATCGAGCAAGATATAATAAGATCGTTTGAGCGAAGACCCGTGAGAAAAGGAAAGGAGCGATTTAATGGATATATTTGCTAGGCTAGATCGTATAGAGGACCTGATCGTCTCGAGCAAACATATGCCTTTCTCCTCCTCGGTCATGGTGAACGAGGCGGAGGTCTTCGAGTTGCTGGACGAGTTACGTGCGGCGCTCCCGGATGAGTTGAAGCAGGCACGCTGGCTGGTGAAAGAGAAGCAGGACATGCTGGATGAAGCCCGCCAGGAGGCCGAGCGCATCAAGGAGGAGGCGCGCATCGAGCGCGAGAACCTCATCGCCGAGACGGAGATAATGAACGCGGCACGTACCGAGGCCGCTCGCATTATCGAGGAAGCTAACGGGAGCGCCAGGGAGGTGCGCCTGGAGGCGGAGGACTACGCCGACGAGCGGCTGGCCAACCTGGAAGTCACCTGTTACAAGCTCCTGGAAGTCATCAAGCGTGCCCGCGAACGCCTGCAGGGCGGCCAACCCGAGGAAGCACAGCCGGACCTGGAGGCTATGTAACCTGGCCGGCGCGAACGCTTTCCCCCCCCATCATCTCATTTGAGTGAAGGCGCTTCGCGCCTATAATTATTCTTGGAGATGGCGATATGGAGAACTGTCTTGATTCCCCCAAGTTGAAGATAGACGCCCAGCGATTGGTGCGGGGTGTCCTTGAACGGGATGACTTCGAGGCTACATTGAGGCTGGCCCTAAACGGCGCCGGCCTGTGCCTGGCGGAGGATGGAGATGCTTTTCGCGTCTCCCTCGTGCTGGAGAGGTTGCACGGGGGCATACGGATACACGGGACGGTTAAGGGGACACTCACCATGGAATGCAGCCGCTGCCTCGAGAGATTCGGGCAACCGGTAGATCTCAGCATTGATGAGGTGTACCGGCTGCAGGAGGGGCCGGCCACGGCCAGGCCGCCAGCCTCCTCCGAAGTGG
>JAHEXQ010000189.1 GCA_023252035.1 Actinomycetes bacterium | reverse complement strand
GACGGCGCGGTCAACTTGACGGTGGGGACAGGGGGGTGACGTCAAGGCTCGGCCTTGACGTCACCCCCCTGTCCCCATGTCAATCGAAGATGTGGTAGCGAGCGGCGTTGTCATCCGCGATCTGTTGCAGCGCGGCGAGCTGCGGCTCACCGCCCTCTTTGAAGAGGTGCGCGAAGCGCTTCTGGGGCCGCAGAAAATCCTCCAAGGATTTTGGCTCCTTCACCTTGCGCACCTTCGCGAGTTCTCCGTTCTCGTACTCGAAGACAGGATAGAGCGCGGTCTCTACGGCGAGGCGGGCCATCTTCATGGTCAGACGGGATTCGTAGCCCCAACCGGGAACGCACGGCACGTTTATCTGGAGATAGGTCGGGCCTTCCACGGACATGGCTTTCTTCACCTTGCGCATCAGGTCGCGTGGGTAGCCGACGGAAGCCGTGGCCACATAAGGACAGCCATGGTCCACAGCGATCATGGGGATGTTCTTCTTGTGCGTGGGATTGCCCCAGGACAGCTCGCCCGGCGGCGTGGTGGTGGTGCGCGCCGCATATTGCGTGAGGCCGGAGCGCTGAAAGCCGGTGTTCATGTAGCCCTCGTTGTCGTAGCAGATGTAGAGGAAGTCGTGCCCCCTCTCCCAGGCGCCGGAGAGACAACCTATGCCGATGTCGGCGGTGCCGCCATCCCCGCCCTGGGCGATGATCTTGGCCTCGCCCCACCTGCCCATCGCCCTCAGAGCCACCTCGATTCCCGCGGCCACCGCCGAGGAGTTCTCGAAGAGCGAGTGGATGAAGGGCACCTCCCAGGCCGACCGGGGGTACTGGGTAGTAAATACTTCCAGACAACCCGTCGCGTTGGTCAGGATGACCCGCTGCCCCGCCGCTTCCATCACCAGCCGCGCCGCAAGGGACTGCCCGCAGCCGGCACAGCCGGTATGCCCGGGTTCCAAAAGGCTTATGATCTCGTGTTTGGTCTCTCCGTCATTCGCCATGCTCGTATCCCTTCAAGAGGTCCTCGTGCAGACCCACGAACTCCACCCGGCACTCCGGGTTCTTCTCCAGATCCAGAACTATATGTTCGATATCCTCCACCCTGATATCTCTGCCTCCCAAGCCCATCACAAAACTGGATATCTCGGGGCTCTCCTCGCCACAGAAAGCGGTGCGCATCTCCGAGCAGAGCGTGCCCTCCAGCCCGAGTGAGATGTCCTTCTCGATGACCCCGACCACGGGGATGCCCTTCAGCAGGTCGTGGATGCGCTCGCGCGGGAAGGGCCGGAAGCACCGTATCTTCAGGATGCCCACCTTGTGTCCGGCCTCGCGCAGCCGGTCCACCGCTTCCCGCATGGTGCCCAGCACCGAACCCAACGAGACCAGCACGATCTCGGCGTCCTCCAAACGGTATCCCTGCACCAGATCACCGTGGAAGCGCCCGAACTGCTGCGCGTAATCCGAGGCCACCTTGGCAATCTCGGAGCGCGCCTCCATCATGTCCTGGTGCAACTGGAACCGCGTCTCCATATAGGCATCCGGCCCTACCATGGCGCCCATGGTGAAAGGGTCGTCCGGCGTCAGATAATAATCCGGCTTATAGGGAGGCAGAAACGCCGCTACCTCCTCGAAGGAGGGCATCTCCACCGGCTCCCAGGTATGCGTCAGCACATAGCCATCGACGCAGACCATCACCGGGAGCATCAGGGCCTCGGCGATCTTGAAGGCCTGGATATGCGTATCGACGGACTCCTGGTTGTCCTCGCACCAGAGTTGGATCCATCCGGCATCGCGCAGCGCTATGGCGTCCTGCTGGTCGTTCCAGATGTTGATGGGCGCCGATACCGCCCGGTTGGCGCAGGTCATGACCACCGGTAGCCGCATCCCCGCGATGTTGAAGATGACCTCGGCCATGAGCAGCAAGCCCTGGGAACTGGTAGCCGTATAGGTGCGCGCTCCGGTTGCGCTGGCTCCCAGGATAATGGAGGCGGCGCCGAACTCGCTCTCCGCCAACACATATCCGGCGGAGAGCTCTCCCCGCGCTACCATGGATGCCAGTCCCTCCACGATATGGGTCTGGGGAGTTATAGGGTAAGCGCAGACGACGTTGGGCCGGCAACGCCCAACGGCTTCGGCAACCGCCGCCGAGCCCTCCAGAAGGACGCTCACGCCTTGCCCCCTTTCTTCGCTGCCTCGCTCTCTTCGACCTCGGCCTCGGGTTCCTCGCAGCCGGTCTCTAGCTGCATCAAAATATCCTTCACCGGACACTCCTCGGCGCAAATGCCGCAGCCCTTGCAGTAGTCCAGGTTTACATCGTACTTCTTCTTATCCTCTTTGAAGACGCACCCCTCCGGGCAGGCCAGCCGGCAGGCGTCACAACCCGTGCAGGCGTCTTGTTTGAAGACCGGCTTCTTCGCCCGCCAGGATTTCGTCTTGGTATCCAGGGTACTGCCAGGCTTAACCCGGCGCCCCACGAAATCACTCATTCATTTCACATCCCTTAATCGCTTCATTGCATGCTTCGAGGCAGGCCCGCACCTCTTTCTCTCCCAACTCCCCTGGGAAACGGTCCCGGATGGCTTCGGCCACGGCCTCGATATCTACGAGATTGCTGGCACAGGCAAAAGCGCCCACCATCACCACGTTGAAGAGAGGCCGGCCGATGATGTCCATGGCTATCTTCAGCGCCGGGGTCGTCCTCACTGTCACCTCCGGCGGGATGGGCAGCTCCGAGCGGTCCTTCACGGTGTTCACCACGACCATGCCGTCCCGCTTGAGACCGTCCAGCACTCCCTCCATGTACATCAGCCCGGCGTCCTGGATTATCAGGTAGTCGGGCTCGTAAATCTGCTGGCGGATGCGGATGGGCTGGTCGCTTATACGCACGAAAGCCACCACCGGGGCTCCCTCGCGCTCCGCGCCGAAGCTCGGAAACGCCTGCGAATACTTGCCGTCCCGGAAGGCCGCCATGGCCAGCAGTTCTGCCGCCGTGACGTTCCCCATGCCTCCCCGTCCATGGATGCGGATCTCCTTGAGCATGCTCGAACTCCTTTAGCTCCTCTTAGATGTTATCCAAAGACATCGTGATTAAACATGATATACGTCTATAACCGCTTCAGTTGCTGTTTTCGGGGCGCCTGCTCAGCTACCTGCCGTTGAGAATTCTGGGGTCTGACCCCAGAATTCTAATTCCGCAGCTACTCCATGGAGGCGTGCCACTCTTGGAGGGACTTCACCTCAAGGCCCCGCGAGAGCAGGGACTCGATGCCCTTCACCGCCGCCCGCGCGCCAGACAGCGTAGTGATCAGGGGAATGCCGTAGGCCACCGCGTAGCTGCGGATGGGGATCTGGTCGGCGCGGGTGCGCTTACCCGACGGCGTGTTGATGATGAGCTGCATGTCGCCGTTCTTCATGAGGTCCACCACGTGCGGGCGCCCCTCGTGCATCTTGTTCACGATATCGGCCTTGATGCCGTTGCGGGCCAGCAGCGCTGCCGTGCCGCGCGTCGCCATAATATGGAATCCGAAGCCCGCCAGGGCGCGGGCTATGGGGATGATCTCGTTCTTATCCGAGTTCTTGAC
>JAHEXQ010000060.1 GCA_023252035.1 Actinomycetes bacterium | reverse complement strand
TGCCGGCGCCTCCCGGCTGAATTGGCGGAGCGCATCCAGCCGGCCCAGTGCCGCTCCGCTATCGATGGAACGCCTGGACATCTCCAGCCCCTCCGGCACAGACCCCGTGACGCCCCCGGCTACCAGGGCCAGCCCCGCATTTAGGCAGGCCACCTCCCGCTTGGGCCCGGGAGCTCCCTCGAGCACTTCGAGCGTGATGGCGGCGTTACGCTGTGGTCCGCCGCCGCGCAGTTCATCCTCCGCCACAGGCTCCAGGCCCAGGTCCTGGGGATCCAGCTCGAAGGTGGACAGGTGGCCGCCCTCCACACGGTGCACCGTGGTGGTGCCGCAGAGCGTGGCCTCGTCCAGGCCGTCGCTGCCGTGCACCACGAGGGCGCGCTCGCAGCCCAGCTCGGCCAGCACCTCGGCCAGCCGGCCCGCCATATGAGTTCCGCTCACGCCGAGCAACTGCCGGGGCGCTCCCGCCGGGTTCGCCAGCGGCCCCAGATAGTTGAAGATGGTAGGTATTCCCAGCTCCCGGCGGGCCGGCATCACGTGGCGCATGGCGGGGTGAAAGCGCGGGGCGAAGAGAAAGCCCATGCCCACCTGCTCTATGCATTCCTGCACGCGCGCCGGCTCCATCTCGATACGGACGCCCAGTTCCTCGAGCACGTCCGCGCTGCCACAGTCGGAGGAGACGCTCCGGTTGCCGTGTTTGGCCACCTTGAGTCCGGCCCCACAGGCTATGAAAGCGGCCGTGGTCGAGATGTTAAAGGTGCCGCGGCGATCTCCGCCCGTCCCGCAGGTGTCCGTGAGGCCTTCCACCGCCGGCGAAATGGTGACGGCGGCTTCCCGCAAGCCCCGGGCCATCCCCGCTATCTCCTGGGCGGTCTCCCCCTTCAGCCGCAGGGCTGCCAGCAGAGCACCCACGGAAGCCTGTCCGGCCTCGCCGCTCATGAGGGCGCCCATAACGTCCCTCGCTTCCTGCTGGGTGAGGTCCTGGCCGGCCACCAGTTTTTCCAGAGCGCTTCTCAAGACCTGCATGGCGGCACCTCCATGGCAAGGAAATTCCGGAGCAGCCCGGCCCCCTCCGGCGTCAGCACCGATTCGGGGTGGAACTGCACCCCCTCCACCGCCAGCTCGCGATGCCGGATGCCCATCACCACGCCGTCGGAGGAGACCGCGGTCATCTCCAGGCAGGCCGGCAGGGTCTCTCGCTCCAGGGCGAGGGAATGGTAGCGGCCCGCCCGCAGGGGTTGGGACAGCCCGGCGAAGATAGTGCGGCCATCGTGTTCGATATCCCAGGACGTCCCGTGCTCGGGGCGCGGAGCCCTCCCGAGCCTGGCGCCGAAGGTCTCCCCGATAGCCTGGTGCCCCAGGCATACACCGAGGACGGGGACCTGCCCCGCAAAAGCCGAGATCAACTCGAGGGTCATGCCGGAAGCGGCGGGGATACCCGGGCCGGGCGATATGACCAGATGCGTGGGGACCATGTCCTCCACATCCACAACCTCGATCCGGTCGTTCCGCCTGACGGTCACGTCAGCTCCCAGCTCCGCGAGCATCTGGGCCAGGTTATAGGTGAACGAGTCGTAGTTGTCGATGAGCAGTACGCGCCTGGCTGTACCGCATCGCTCCCTCGCTTCGAGCGGCGGCGCCAGGTGTACAGCAGCGGGCGCCCTCATAGCCGCCCACCCCCCGCCACGCGGAGCGCCCTCAGCAGAGCCTGGGCCTTGGAGCGGGTCTCCTCGTACTCGCGCTCCGGCACGGAGTCGGCCACGATTCCCGCTCCCGCCCGCACATGCGCCAGGCCGCCCGCAAGGACCAGCATGCGGATGCCGATGCAGGTATCCATGTCCCCGCCGTAACCGATGTATCCCACCGCCCCCGCATAAGGTCCGCGTCGCGTCGCCTCCAACTCGTCGATGATCTCGCAGGCGCGGAGCTTGGGGGCGCCCGAGACGGTGCCCGCCGGGAAACTCGCACGCAGCAGCTCAGCGTTTCCCGCTCCGGGAGACAGCTCTCCCTGCACCTCGCTGACCAGGTGCAGTACGTGGGAATAGCGCTCCACCTCCATCATGCGCGTGACGGCCACGCTGCCGGGTAGGCAGACGCGTCCCAGGTCGTTGCGGGCCAGGTCCACCAGCATCACGTGCTCGGACCGCTCCTTGGGGTCCGCCTGGAGCTCCGTCTCCAGCAGGAGGTCCTCAGCGCCGTCGGCCCCGCGCGGCCGCGTACCGGCTATGGGCCGGATCATAGCCCGCTGGCCGCGCCGGGTTACCACCGGCTCCGGCGAGGAGCCCACCAGGCTGAAATCCCCGCACTTCAGGAAGAACATGTAGGGTGAAGGATTGATGCCGCGCAGCGCCCGGTACACCTCGAAAGGCTGGCCCCGGAAGGGGGCGCTGAAGGACTGCGACACCACCACCTGGTAAGCGTCGCCGGCCAGGATGTACTCCTGTGCACGCCGGACCATATCCATGTACTCCTCACGGTTTACGTCACTGGAAACCGCGTCGAAATCACCGGAAGGAGCGAGGTAGTAGGGCTCGGCCTCCGGCCTCGAGGGCAGTGGCTTCCGCAGGAGCGCCGCCAGCTTCTCCAGCTCGGCGATGGCCCCGTCGTAGAGCCGGTCCAGAAGCCCCTCTCCCGCAGCCTCCGGGATTTCCACATTCGATACCAGGTTGATGCGGGAGAGCAGGTGATCGAAGACGAGGACGCTCCCCGTGAACATGAAGAACATGTCCGGCAGGTCCAGCGCACGCGGCGAAGTCAGCTCCACCCTGTCCAGATAGGGCAGGATGTCGAAGCCGAAGAAGCCCACGGCGCCTCCGCTGAAGGGCAACTCCGATCCCGGAGCCGGTTTGAACTCGTCCATCATGTCGAAGAACCGGTCTACGGGGTTATCGCCGGCTCTTGCCTTTCCACCCCGCGGCACCGGCCCGTCCACCGTAAACCGCCCGTCATGTGCGCGCACCACGCGACGCGCTCCCGCACCGAGCAGCGAATAACGGCCCCAGCGCTCGCCTCCCTCCGCGCTCTCAAGCAAAAAGGCATTCTCCTGCGCCCCCAGCTTCATAAAGGCCGAGACGGGGGTCTCCAGGTCCGCCCTGACGTACCTGGTCACACTGACCAGGTTGAATTCTCGCGCCAGTTCGCGGAACTCGGCTCTCGAAGGACCGTACAGGGCGGTTCCCCGGGTGTCCGCTGCGGGACCGTACATCGCTCTCACTCTCCTTTCCTCTGGGATCCGGGTATGAAAAAGGCCGCGTCCGGGGTTGGACACGGCCCTATCGGGCAAAACGAGAGGCCGTGCTCCCCATCGGGGGTCACGGCCTCAAACTAGAACAAGCGCAGCCGGCGCGACCCCTTTAGGAGGGCCACCACCGGTTATTCAATTCGCAGCGCTCGATAACATCGTTAAACATGGGAAATATTATACGGATGCATCCCGCATCCGTCAACATAGCGGCTTTCGTTGTATAATCAGCGGTGTGAGCGCCCTGAAGATCACCTATCAAGAGAATATCGAGATGAGCTTCGCCCTGAGGACCAGCATCACCCTCGTGGTCGTCGCCGTGATCATCATCGCGATCGTTATGCCGGTCAAGTCCGACCACGGAAAGCGCATGCTCATCACCCTCACCATACCGCTCATACTCCTGAGCCTTTTTGTAGGCGGCATCCTCTCCATCTTCGCCGTTCAGGAAGTGGATATCAACGAAGGCGACCTCAACGTGCGCTATGGGATATACCGCTCCTTCCCGCTGGCATGCATAGAGAACCTGCGGCCGGGTTCGTATAGCTTCTCCAACACGGGCGGCTGGGGCATCCGCGGCCTTTCCCATACCTATTTAGTGCCGCGCCACGGGCCCGCGGTATTCTTCGATTTCGACAACGGAAGGCGACGTAAGACCTACGGCGTAGCCACCGATAATCCGGCGCGGCTCATCGCGCTCATCAAAGCAGGCCGCGGGCAGCAGAAGTCGGAAGAATCGAAAAAGAGCCCCGCCTTCCCGGCGGAGCCCCTCTCACCATCTGCCGTCCTATGATAGCTTCAGGTACTTCTCGGGATCCTCGTCGAAGGACTTCTTGCAGTTGACGTTGCAGAAGTAGTAGGTCTTGCCCTTGTACTCCGAGGTTCCCGCAGCCGCCTTCTTCCTGATCTTCATCCCGCAAACGGGATCCACCGCTTTATGATGCATGCCGCGCACCTCCTCCCGACCAGCTTTGTCCGTCCCGGCTGCCTCGCCTCCGGCCGTAGCCCTCTGTCCCGCTTCATCCCCCGGCAGGGCCACATTAAACCTGCGCAGACGCAGCGAGTTTGTGACCACTGATACCGAGCTGAAGGCCATGGCGCCTGCGGCGATCATGGGCGAGAGTAGTATCCCGCCGACGGGATAGAGCACACCCGCCGCGAGCGGTATCCCGATCACGTTGTAGAAGAACGCCCAGAAGAGGTTCTGCTTGATGGTGCGTAGCGTGCGCCGGGAGAGGCGCATCACGTTCACCACCGGGCGCAGGTCCCCGGAGATGAGAGTGATGTCCGAGGCCTCTATGGCGATGTCCGTGCCCGTCCCGATGGCGATGCCCACGTCCGCCTGGGCCAGAGCCGGCGCGTCATTGATGCCGTCCCCCACCATGGCTATCAGCTTACCCTCGGACTGCAGACGCTTCACTTCAACGGCCTTGTCCTGCGGCAGGACCTCGGAGAGGACCCGGTCGATGCCCAGTTGACGCGCGATGGCCATTGCCGTTGCCGCATGGTCACCGGTGATCATGACCACCTCGACCCCCATGTCCCGCAGGTCCTTCACCACCTCACGCGAGTGCTCCTTCATCACGTCGGCGACGCCTATGAGTCCCACCGCGCGGCCGTCGCGGGACAGGTACATGGAGGTCTTCCCCTCGCCGGACAGTCTCTCGGCCTCCTTTACCAACCCGGAGACATCGACCCTCTCCTCCTCCATCAGCCGGTTGTTGCCCAGGAGGATGGTCTGCCCATCCAGGGTTGCCCGCACGCCGCGACCGGGGAGGGCCTCGAACCCATCCAACTCCTGGCGGACTTCCAGGCCTCGCTCCTCCGCTGCCTCCGCTATAGCCCGGGCCAGGGGGTGCTCGCTGCCGCGCTCTACGCTGGCGGCCACCGCCAGGGTCTCGTCCTCCGAACCGCCTCGCGTCACCAGGTCCGTGAGCGCCGGCTTCCCCACGGTGAGCGTCCCCGTCTTGTCGAAGACCACCGTATTCACGCGGTGAGCCATCTCCAGGCTCTCGCCGCCCTTGATGAGGATGCCGTGCTCGGCGCCCTTCCCCGTCCCCACCATGATGGCGGTAGGCGTCGCCAGGCCGAGGGCACAGGGACAGGCGATGACCAGAACCGCCACGAAATTCAGCAGCGCGAAGTTGAAGGCGGGCGCCGGACCGGCCAGTATCCAGACCACGAAGGTGATGACGGAGAGCGCCATGACCACCGGCACGAAGACCGAGGCCACCTTGTCTGCCAACCTCTGGATGGGCGCTTTGGAGCCCTGCGCCTCCTCGGTGATCTTGATTATCTGGGAGAGCATGGTGTCACGGCCTACCTTAGTAGCCCGGAAGGTGAAACTGCCCGTGCCGTTGATGGTCGCCCCGATGACCTCCGTACCCGGCCCCTTCTCCACCGGGATGCTCTCCCCGGTTAACATGGATTCGTCGATGGAGCTGAAGCCCTCGGTGACAAATCCGTCCACGGCGATCTTCTCTCCGGGACGCACCCGGATAAGGTCATCCACCATGACCTGCTCCACCGGGAGATCCTGTTCCACACCGTCCCGGAGTACCCGCGCGGTTTTGGCCTGCAGCCCTATCAGTTTGCGTATGGCGTCCGAGGTCCGGCCCTTGGCGCGGGCCTCCAGGTACCTGCCTAGAAGTATGAGCACGATGATGGTGGCCGACGAGTCGAAATAGACGGCATGCTTGATGGTGTCCGGGATGAACCCTGGGAAGAAAGTGACCATGACGCTGTAGAGATAAGCCGCGCTGGTGCCCACCGCCACCAGGGTATTCATGTCCGTCGTCCGGTGCCGGGCCGCGCTTATGGCCCCGTGGTAGAACTGCCATCCCGCCCAGAACTGCACGGGCGTGGCCAGCGCGAAGAGGATAAAGAATAGAGTGCGCTCCGGTATCTCTTTCACGAGGGGCAGGCTCATGTGCCCCATGGACAGCACCATGATCGCCACGGCCACCGCCGCGCTGAAGACGAACTTCCTGAAGACCAGGCGCGACTCGCGCTGCCTGGCCTGCTCGACCTCTATGTCCGCTGCGACTTCGTCATCCGCGAGCATGGCGGTGTAGCCCGCGCTCTCCACCGCCTGCGTGAGGTCCTCCGGATTCAGAGCCTCCGGATCGTAGATGACCGTGGCCTTCTCCGTCGCGAAATTGACGCTCGCTTTCTCCACGCCCGGCAGCCCCCCTAAGGCGGCCTCAACTTTGGCCACGCAGGACGCGCAGGTCATGTTCCCCACCGATATGATGGCTTTCCGGCCCCCGACATTCTCCGGAATCTCCGCCGTCTTCAGCATCTCAGACCTTCCTCTGTTCGAACAGTTCCACCAGCTCGTTGATGAGCTGCTCGTCATTATTATTCTTCATACCCTCGCGCACACAGGAACTAAGGTGCCCCCGCAGGACCACCGCATTCGTCTTTTCCAGCGCCCGGATAATCGCGTTTATCTGTTTGGCTACATCGATGCAGTAGCGCTCGTCTTCCACCATCTTCTGCACAGCCCGGATGTGGCCCTCCGCCGTCTTCAACCGCGCCAGCGCATCCTTCTTTGTCTCTGCGAGCATCTGCCAGCCTCCTCTACCTTCACCCCCTCCCCCCTGGGGGTGGGGCATCAACAAATTATATGATAGCTCGCGGCTGACGCCCGGTCAACCGGTGTCATCAAGCCGCTGAGCAGACCAGGCACACGCCGCGGACGGTTTGCGGGAGTTCTTAAGCGGGGCATGCAGGAATTCCGATAATCAATGCGGAAGGGAGTTCCATGAAATTGGCGGATGACCTTACACCAGGCAGTATAAGCGACGGCGAGGCGGTCACCCGGGATGAGTTCAGCAAGCTCAAGTTCATGGCCGAGGAGGTCTATACGGCCAACCGGGTGCAGATGCCGGGCATCTTCTACCACATGCCGTCGCGCCGCATCTACACCTCGCTCTTCGCCTGGGACAGCGGGTGGCATGCCATCTCCATGCTGCACTTGGATCCCGCCATGGCTGCGGCGGAGCTGGCCACCCTCCTGGCGCAGACGCGCAGCGACGGCCGCTTGCCGCACGAGTCGGTGCTTCCGGGCGCGCCGCAGGAACAGTGGCTCCGGCGCATGCTGGCCTCCTATACCAGGCGCGCCTACGATGCAAACAGGCCGTGCCACCTGGTAGATCCTCCCAGCTTCATCGTCGCCGCCGAGATGGTCTTCCAAAAGACGGGTGACCGCGGCTGGTTGCGGGGCACATGGGACAACATGGAGCGATGCATGGGCTACCTGCTCACGGAGCGCGACCAGTTCGGCGACGGCCTTATAAGTATCCACCACCCCTGGGAATCCGGCACGGACCTCTCGCCCCAGTACTACGAAGCCCTGGGGCTCGATCCCACGCGGCCCCTGGACGCCCCGAAGGCACGTATAGCGGGGGCTCTGCTCTACCGCCTCTGCGCCCGGCATGGCTGGGATTCAGGTGGTTCCCGGTGGAAGCGCAGCTTCGTCTTGGAAGACCTGACCATGAACTGCATCGCCCTGCGAGCCTGCCGGAGCATGGCCGTTCTCGCGGAGACGCTCGGCTTGCCGGAGCGAGCCGTATATTACGCGACGCGCGCCCGGCGCATGATGGACGCCCTGGACCGCATCGATTGGGACGAGACCCAGGGGATATACTTCCCGCGCTTCGACTTGGCCCGGCCCCGCCTCGCGCGCGTGAAGACCGCGGCATCGCTGCTCCCCCTCTTCACCGGCCTCTGCTCCCCGGAGAAGGCGGACAGCTTGGTCACGCGCCACGTGCTCGAGCCGGCGGAATTCTGGGGGCCTTACGTGCTTCCCTTCAACCCCGCCGATGAACTCGCTAAAGTGCGCCCCTGGGTGGAGCGGCGGCTGTGGTCGGGACACTGCATCTGGATGAACTTCAACTGGATGCTCGCCGTCGGGCTGGAAGAGCACGGCTATGCCGAGACCGCCCGCCAGATCGCGGCTCGCAGCGTGCGGATGATCCTGCGCTCCGGTTTCTGGGAGTTCTACGACAGCCGGACCGGCGCCGGATGCCGCACGGAGGACTTCACCTGGCCCGGCCTGGCTCTCGACCTTGTGGCGCGTTTCTGGCCCGATTCTACCGGCGCTTGAGCGAGCGACCTGAACACACACCGCGGAAGGATCAGCCGTCTGAGTTCAAAAGGCACCTATCTTGCTACAATCTGAAGGGGAGGCGTTTGCATGGGCCGGGAGGTTCCGCAGCTGGAGGGAGAGCGCGAGGATAAGCGCCAAGACAAGCAGCCGGCGGGCGGGCTGCCCTCCTCCCGTATGTTGCGCAACGGTATCCTCATCTCGGTGGCCCTCAGTGTAATCGCCCTGACCATTATCTCCCTGCTGACCATGGACCGGCGCACCTTCGACGCCCTGCGCAGCCTGCGCCCCCTTACCTGGCCCTGGCCTTCCTCGTGGGCGGCACTCGCCCCGTCTGGTCGGCTTTCCGGCTGCGCCTGCTGGTGAAGGCGAACGGCGGACAGGTCGGCTTCCTAACCGCCCTGAAGATCGTCTACACCGGCGCCTTGACAGGTGCCGTCACGCCCCTGCGCGCGGGAGGCGTTTCGGCGGAAGCCTACCTCCTCTACCGCTACGCCCTGCCCGGCGCGCAGGCCGTGGCCGTGATCGCTCTGGGCGCCTGCATCTCCGTAATCCTCCTGCTGCTCTCGGTCCCCCTGGTCCTGGGCCTGGGCGCCGAAGTGCTGCACCTCGGATTCACCCTCCGCGGAGTGCTCTACCTGGCCAGCGGTATCGGCATCCTCTTCGTCGTGGCCGTCATCTACTCCCTCCACTCCCCGGAGCGCGCCCTGGACCAGGTACTGCTGCGCATGGCGCCGGGCCGGCTACGGAGAAGCAGACGCTATCAGCGCTTCTCCCGCGGCCTGGGCGCCCAGGTGGATAGCTTCCGGAACTCCATAAGGATGATGGTCAGGATGGGAGCGGCGAATATAGGCCTGGCCTTCATCTACAGCATCTGCTTCTGGATATCCGGATTCATCGTCATACCCATCGTGCTCTTAGGCCTGGGTTATCCCGGCCTGTTCGCGAAAGCGCTCGTCGGGCAGATGGTGGTCGCTACCATCCTGCCATTTGTTCCCACGCCCGGCAGCAGCGGGCTAGGCGAGGCTGGCTTTGCCGCCGTATTCACCAAAGTAGCACCCTCTTTCCTGGTAGGCTTGCTGGCCGTCGTCTGGAGATTCTTCGATTTCTACATGTCGCTCATCCTGGGTGGGATAGCGCTTCTTGCGGTGCTCCGGGATTTCCGGCGAGGCCCGGTGCGGGAGACGGACGAAGAGCCGGCGGCTATCGATGCGTCATGCGAGCCGGAAGCGCCCGGTGACGCGGCGCGGAAGGATTGACGCTCGCTATTTCCCAAACGCTTCCGGAAGGTTAGTCTTATAGTATCTCGCCGGGGCGAGGGGACCCTGGGAACCGGTCGCAACCCGGAAGGAGGTTGGTATGCCCTCGGAGGAATCTTACGGCGTATACGGCTACAGGTGGGTGGTCCTGGTTTCCTTCATGCTCATCGGGGCGCTCACCCAGTTGATGTGGTTGGCTTATGCTCCCATTCTCAAGGAAACCGAATTCCTGATGGGCGCCAGCGAATTCAAGGTCACGCTGCTGATGCTGATGTTCCCGCTGCTCTACGTCCCGGTTTCCATTCCCGCCGGTTTCATCATCGACCGCAAGGGCTGGCGTTTCGCGGTCATGATAGGCGCCGTCTGCACCGCTGGTTTTTCGTTCCTTCGCATCTTCGCGGACAACTACCCGCTGGTGCTGCTGGGCATGCTGGGCATAGCCATCGGCCAACCCTTCGTCCTGAACAGCATCACCAAGATGGTGACCACCTGGTTCCCCTCCAAGGAATCGGCCACCGCGACCGGTATAGCGACGTTATCCCTGTTCCTCGGGATGATCATGGCTTACGGGCTTCTGCCTCCCCTGTACAAGGCTTTCGGAGGAGTGACGGGCGACGCGTTGCAGCCAGGCCTGACGGTGGCCCCGCTGCGTTCCCTGGCCCTGCTCTTCAGCTTCGTGGCCCTGGGCGGCCTGCTCCTCTTCGCCCTCCTGGGTCGGGCGCGGCCCGCCAAGCCGCCCAAGCGGGAGGAGGCTGAACTGGTGGCTGATTCTGCATCCATAAACTGGAAGAGCCTTCGCCGGGTGATGGGCCTCAAGAATTTCCGCATCCTCTGCCTGGTCATCTTCATCGGCAACGGCAGTTTCGTGGGCATCCTGCAGCTCCTGGAGAAGATCCTGTCCCCGAAGGGCATCGGCACCACCACCGCGGGCAATATAGGCACGGTGATGATCGTGGCGGGCGTGGTGGGATGCGTCATCATCCCGGCGCTCTCCGACAAGACCGGGAGGCGCAAGCCCTTCCTTATCCTGGCGGCGGTGGTAACCGTCCCCATGCTGCTGCTGGTGGGCGCGCTCTCCAGCACCGCTCTCATCTTCGCCGCGAGCGGCGTAATGGGCTTTTTCCTCTTCAGCGCCCTGCCTATCATGCTCACCCTGGCGGAGGAGAACACCGGAGCGCACCTCACCGGTACGGCCACCGCCATGCTGATGTTGATGGGCAACTTCGGCGGCGTGGTTATCACGTTGCTGATGGAGGGCATCAAGGGCGCGACGGGCGGCCCATCCGGCTCCTTCACCTGGGCCATGGTCTTCATAGCGGCTCTGTTCACGGTGGCCGTCGCGGTGGGATTGAAGCTACGGGAAGAGCCCAAGCAACCGCCGGCAGGCCAATCCTTGACGCTGGCGGAGGACTGATCCCCCAAATCGCAGCCAGGTTGACAAAGGGGTATGACCATTTTGTCAACCTGGCTCTGGTTGCCCCTCGGCCCCTCCCTTGCATATACTGGGATGCACCAACCCCAGGGATGCTTTGAAAGGAGATGCTTCAGGATGCCAGCGCCACTTGAAGATCTAAAGATACTCGATTTCACGACGCTCCTGCCAGGCCCCTTCGGCACCATGCTCCTGGCCGACCTCGGTGCGGAGATTCTGCGGGTGGAGGCCCCCAACCGTCCCGACCTCTTGAAGCTCATGCCTCCCTTCGACGGCGAGCTTTCGGGAGCCCACCGCCTCCTGAACCGCAGTAAGTCATCCATCGCCCTGGACATGAAAAAGCCCGAGGCGGTGGAGATAGTCAAGCACCTGGTCCAGCAGTATGACGTGGTGGTGGAGCAGTTCCGCCCAGGAGTGATGGAGAGGCTGGGCATCGGATACGAGGCCTTGCGCGAGCTGAACCCGCGCTTAATCTTCTGCTCCATAACGGGGTACGGCCAGGATGGCCCGCTGCGTGACCGCGCCGGCCACGACAATAACTACCTCTCGCTCTCCGGCGTCATGTCCTACTGCGGCCGGCGGGGGTCGGGCCCCGTGCCCCAAGGCATCCAGATCGCGGACCAGGTCTGCGGAGGCTACAACGCCGTAGTGGGGATACTTGCCGCGGTCCACTACCGGAACCTCACGGGTAAAGGCCAGAGCATCGATATCTCCATGACCGACGGCGCCATGGCCCTCGGACTGCTGGCTATCATGAAATACCTGCTGACCGGGGAGATAGCCGAGCGCGAGGGCGAGATTCTGAACGGCGGCACCTACTACGACTACTACCGCACGGCCGATGGTGGCTATATAAGCGTGGGCAGTCTGGAGCCCCAGTTCTTCCAGGCGCTCTGCCAGACGCTGGGGCGGGAGGACCTCCTGGACCCGGGCGCGGTATCGAACCTGAAGGCGGAGCTGGAGGCCGAATTCGCCAGCAAAACCCGGGCGGAGTGGATGGAGATATTCAGCCGCTGTGACGCCTGCGTCGAGCCGGTGCTCAACGTCAAGGAGATGCTCGAACATCCCCTGCCGGAGGCGCGCGGCATGCTGGTGGAGGTGCCCGCGCCGGACGGGACCACCCGCAAACAGGTGGGCAGTCCCTTCAAGTTCTCCGCAAGCAAGCCGGTTTACAGGCACGTAGGCGTGCAGACCGGCCGGGACACGCAGAGAGTCTTGGAGGAGCTGGGATATTCGGAGCAGGAGATAGAAAGCCTGAAAGCCGCAGGGGTCTTCGGATAATCCTTGGGAGGCGATAATGAGCGAAGAACCGCTGATCCTGGTAGAACGGGATGAAGGCGTAGCCACGGTGACCCTCAACCGGCCTCAGGTGAAGAACGCCATGTCCCGCGCCCTGCTCAAGCAACTGGAGATAACCTTCGACGAGCTGGCCGGGGACCCCGGCGTCGAGGTGATGATAATCACCGGAGCGGGCGGCGACGCTTTCAGCGCCGGCCTGGACCTGAAGGAGATGCCCCAGGCGGAGGGGCTCGCTGCCGCAGCGTTCATCGAGGAGATGATCCGCACCATCCGCGACCCCATCAACGCACTGCGCCGTTTCGACCGGCCGGTGATCGGAGCTATCAACGGAGTGGCCATCACCGGCGGCTTGGAACTGGCCCTGAACTGCGACATCCTGCTGGCCTCGGAGAACGCTCGTTTCGCCGATACGCATACCAAGGTAGGCGTGCCGCCGGGATGGGGGATGAGCCAGCTTCTGCCCCGCGCCGTGGGGATACGCAAAGCGAAGGAGATGTCCTTCACCGGCCGGCTCGTGAGCGCCCGTGAGGCCCTACAGTGGGGGTTGGTGAACCAGGTCTTTCCCCTGGCGGAGCTTATGCCGGCGGCCTGCCAGATGGCGGCCGAAATTCGGACCCGCATCCCGCAGATGGTCAAACATTTCAAAAAGGTCATCGACGGCGGCATGGGCAAATCCCTGGACGATGCCTGGGCTTACGAGTTGCAGGAGTTCGAGGGATACCTCAACCGCATGCTCAGCCACTGAGGCGGACTTGCGGGCTAGAGAGGTTTGCCCGCTTTCACGTATAAGCTCCGGTTCAGTTCGCCTCCGTAGAAGATGATGAAACCGCCGGCATAGAGCCAGATAAGCAGGCTGAGCGCCGCCCCCAGGATGCCGTATATCTGGTTGGCCTTCGCCAATGTCCCGACGTAATACTGAACCGCCGACTGTGTCGCGTACCAGAGAGCCGCCGCGACCAGGGCGCCCACCATCACTTCCTTGAGCTGCACGCGCCGCCTGGGCACGATTATATAAATGGCCAGGAAGAGCGCCCAGTTCAGGAGCAGGGCGAGCACTATCTGTATGGCCAGACGCAAGACCGTCAGTGACGATAGCCGGGGTATCAGGCCATTCACCAGGAAACCCAGGATACCTACGAGCAGGATGGCCAGGATCACGGCGAGACCTCGCAGCCTCCGTACCCAGAAGCGGCCAGGCTCTCTATCCCATATCACCGAGAAGCCCCCGTCAAGCGCCCGGGTGAAACCCGTGCCCGACCAGAGCAACCCGATGAAACCGGCGACTCCCAGCGACACCCGGTTGGCTATCACCCCGTTGAGGGCTTCCTGAAACGCCGTGCCGAATTTGGGGAGATTCGCGAAGACCGTATCGATGGCCTTGGCTTGCAGGCCGGGG
>JAHEXQ010000059.1 GCA_023252035.1 Actinomycetes bacterium | reverse complement strand
CCATGTACTTCGATTACCTGGGGACGGCCAACCACCACTGGAACGGCGGTCACTGCGTGGTGGGCGTCCCGGCGCTCTCCCAGGAGTACTATTTCGCGGAAGGCTCGACCCGGTGGGATTCCGTATCTTCATTCGAGGAATGGCTAACCCTGCAGAACACGAATGATTCCCCCATGACGATCGATGCCTTCTACGAGCTCCAAACCGGCCAAGGGGGTCCGGTTGAGAAGACGTATACCGTGCCGGCGCATGAGAGAATGACGGTCTTTGTCCCCGACGAGGTAGGGAGGGGAAAGGACGTCTCGGTGCGACTTTCCTCACCATCCACCTTCCTCGCCGAGCGCCCCATATATTTCAGCTACAACGCATTTGGCGCCTCATGGCAGGGCGGACACTGCGTCAGCGGCGCTGCGCGCCCGGCCGGCGACTGGATATTCGCGGAGGGGTGCACCTATCCCGGTTTCCAGGAATACCTCTGCCTTCAGAATCCGGGTGACCAGGATGCGATCGTGGAGATCACCTACGCCACTCAGGAAAGCGGTGTTCTTACTCCCCGGAATGTGACCGTCCCGGCCCGTAGCCGGGTAACCATCCGGGTGAACGACAACGCGGGTAATGGTTACCAACTAGCCAGCCGTCTGAGAGTTGCCTCTAGCCCTGACATAGTTGCGGAGCGGCCCATTTATTTCTTCTTCAATGGGTGGGATGGCGGACACGATGTCATAGGGTCGATGCAGGATTAAGGCTGCGGAAACCTCCTGCTGCCTGGAGAGAGGCGCGGGTTCCCCGAGCCTCTCTCAACCTCTCCATTACTTGCTCGAGATGCGGGTTGGAAAGGAGTAAAAAGAGTGAGATCCAGATTCCTGTCATTGTCGGCCGCGGCCCTCTGCGTCGTTGCTATGGTAGCGATGTCCTTCCCGACCGGTCCTGGCGCTGCGGCGCGGGCAACGGAGGCGCCGGCCGTAGCGCCGCCAGTAGCCGCCGGAGACCGTTTTGGAGTCGCAGCGAGCCACATCAAGTGGCAAGAGCCGGAATCAGCAGCTCGGGAACTCGAGGCTGTCGCCGATGCCGGCATCGCGTGGATCAGGATCGATTTTGCCTGGTGTGATCTGGAGACGACGCAAGGAAATTGGGATTTCGCGAGGATGGATCGGGTTGTGGACGAGGCATCATCTAACGGCTCGCGCATCCTGGGCATTTTGGGCGCTGCTCCATCCTGGGCAAACGGCGGGCTTGCGTGGAATTATCCGCCTACCAACATAGACGCGTGGAGGAATTACGTGGCTACTGTTGCAGGCCACTTCAGGGAACGGGTTTCGGCCTGGGAGATATGGAACGAGGAAAACATCTCCCAGTTCTGGATGCCCTATCCGAATGCGGATAAATACGTCGCCCTGCTCGGCGTCGCTTCCGCAGCAATCCGGCCCGTCGACCCCGAAGTCAAGGTCGTTATGGGGGGCGTCGCGGGTCTTGGCTCCGATTTCCTGGATGCTTGCCTGAAACGCGGCGCTGCCGACTACGTAGATGCGATTGCCTATCATCCCTATCCGGAGACCCTCACCTTCGGCAATTACCGGCCGCAGGAGAAGGCGTGCCGCGATCTGGTAGGCTTCGTGCGGCAATTGATAGGCAAGTACAGCTCTCGGCCGATCGAGATATGGGTGACCGAACTGGGGTGGACTACGAGCGCACTCGCTCCTCCAGGCGTCGATATGGAGACCCAGGCTGATCATGTGCTTCGGTCGTTCATCAACGACGCGGATACTGAGGTCCGCGTATTGATCTGGTATAACCTCTACGACGAACAGCAGAACGCCTGGAATCCCGAGCAGAACTACGGACTACTCGGGCACGATTTCAAGCCTAAACCGTCGTACCAGTACTTCCAGGGTTTTCAGAGGGCTTTTGGGGCTTCCCTGCCTTGTGAGATAGACGGAATGCAGATGTCTTGCTCTCGCCCATCGAGCCTGGAGGCCCATTCGTTCTCGCTCCCGGATGGTTCCTATCTGCTGGCTGTGTGGAAATCCGATGATGTCGGGGACCTCCTGGAGATATCCAGCATCCGGCGAATCGTTTCCGCCGATATGGTGGATCTTGAAACCGGCGTGGCGCGGTCTTCCATCCTTCCGGGCGAAACGAGCGATACGGGCGCGTTGCGACTGACGATCGGCAAGGAGCCGGTGGTGCTGAGGATAGTGGCCGGGCCCCCCGAAGCGCCTCCGGTTCCTCCGCCGGTAGCAGGCCCCGGGAATATGTTGGCCGATATCTGCGCGCTCTTGCGGGCGCTTCTCGGTGTCATCTTAGGATGCGGTACACGGTGATCTGCGGCGGCGAGTAGTTGGACAGGAAGATACGGTCACCGGTAGGGCTGACCGTCATCCCGATAGGTTTGCTCGCCGATATCTTGAAAAGGGTCGTCATACTGGCCGTTGCCACGCAGGCGATTTGCTCCGTCCCGTAGACGCAGACGAACAGATACGCCTCATCCGGCGTGAGCGCGATAGTCCGGGCCTGGTATCCCACGGTGGCTACTCCGGTTATGGTCTCCGAAGCCCGGTCGATGCGGGTCACCGTGCCGGGGATGTTGTTGCTGACGTAAATGGTGCTGCCGTCCTTGGTCATCACCGCGTGGCGCGGATTCTCCCCGCAGGGTATCTGGTTCACGATGACGTGGCCGGCGGCCACGTTCACCTTCGTCAGTGTGTTTCCGCCCATGATACAGATGTAGGCGCGGGCGCCGTCCGGCGAGAAGACGATCCCACGCGGTGTGCCGTACACGGGAATGGTCTTCACGATGTCGTAAGTGTGGGCGTCGATGACCGTGACCGTATTGCTGTCCCAGTTGGAGACGTAAACCCAGTTGCCGTCCGGGGAGACCTGTACCTCCTTGGGCACCTGTCCCGCCGGTACCTCACGGATAACCTGCCCCAACTCCGTGTCCACCACCAGCACCTCGGAGGAGTTGTAGAGAGACACCCAGGCGTACTTGCCGCCCTGTGAGAAGTCCATCTCCACGGGCTCGTCCTTCACCCGGATGACCTTCGTGAGACTGTAGTCGTCGATGTTGAACATGAACAGGGCGTGTCCGTAGAGGTCGTTCACGAAGACGTGATGGCCGTCGGGCATCAGTTCCACCGACTTCGGCCCCTGCTCCACTTTGAGGAGCGTGACGCGTTCCAGGCCCGTCGGTCTGCCCGTCAATATCTCGGGCTGAGCTGCCTGGTCCGCCGGGGTTGAGGTCTGCTGCTCGGCCGTGCCGTTATCGCCGGTGGCTTGCCGTTCCGCTTCACCGGCGTCGCTCTTCTCGCTGTTACCGACGAAGGTCTTGCAGCCCGCGACGGACGCAGAGGTTCCCGCGGAAATTAGAATGACGCATACGATTACGGCGAATCGCCTCTTCACAGCACCTCCCGCTCTGCTCAGGTTCCGACGATCGGGTCAAGTCTTGGGCTTCGGCTCAGGTCTTGACCGGCTGCATGGCCAACTTGATTATCTCAATATCGCGGACCACCGTGAAGCTTACCGTGTGCCCCTGTTCCAGGTAGTCCTGCACGGCGACGAGTTCGTCCAGGTCCTCCACGCGCGCGCCGCCGGCCTCGATGATTATATCCCAGACGTGCAGACCCGCGCGCTCGGCCGGGCTGTCCTCCGCCACCCCCAGGACCAGGACCCCGGACTTCTGATTGAGTCCCAGCCACTTGGTCACGTTCTCATCTATGATTTGCGCGTGGCCCACGATGCCCAGGGACGGTTTTTCCAACTCCAGGTAATCCGCCAAGCCTTGCTTCACCGGATCGATGGCTATGGCGAAGCCGATGTTCTGTGCGCCCAAAAGCATGGCGGTGTTGATGCCTACCACGCGTCCCTCCGAGTTGACCAGGGGTCCTCCACTGTTGCCCGGGTTAATGGAAGCGTCGGTCTGTATCAGGTTCTCCAGCGTGATGTCCTTGGAGACCCGGATTTTGCGGTGCACGGCGCTGACCACTCCGGAAGTGACCGTCCACTGAAAACCGAAGGGGTTGCCGATGGCCACAACCAACTGGCCCACCTGCAGGGTCGCGCTGGTACCCAGCATGGCCACGGGCAGCTCTGTGGCGCCTATCCGCAGCAGCGCCACATCGTTGTTCGGGTCAATGCCCACTACTTTGGCGGGATAGGAGCGGCCGTCCGACAGGGTGACCTTGATGGTGCGCGCCCCCTGCGCTACATGACCGTTGGTAATGATGAAGCCCTTGCTGTTGATTATCACTCCCGAGGCACTGGCTCCGGGCTCAGGCATCCAGGGGTTGGGGCCGCGCTGGCGCCCGCCCGTGATGTCTATGTTGACCGTGGCTGGACCGGCGATCTTGGCCGCCCGTACCACGAGCTTGGAATACACATCTAAACCGTTAGGTATGATCTCATCCATCTTCATGTCTCCTCTCCACACTTAAAAGAAGCACGAAGCGGCGACTCTGTATATGACGGGGAAGCTTGTCAGAGGTTAAAGGATCAAACCAGATTCCCAAGTAGTGCCTGACCCTACTTGGGAATTAGATGTTTTTCAGGGCGGCGACGCACTCGAGCAGGTAATCCACGTCATCCGGGGTGGAGAGGTAGCTGATGCTGGCGCGTACGGTACCGCGCTCCAGCGTGCCCAGGGCGCGGTGCGCGAGGGGCGCGCAGTGCAATCCCGAGCGCACGCAGATGCCATAGCGTTCGTCCAGGAGCGAGGCCGCCTCGCTCGATTCCAGGCCCTCCACGTTGAAGGAAGCTATGCCGACGCGGCCCGCCGCGTCGGCGGTGCCGTAGAGGGTGACGTGCGGCATGGCGCCCAGGCCGCACGTGAGCCGTTCAGTCAACTCCAGGGTGTGCTCGCGGACGCGCTCCAGGCCTTGCCCCATCACGAATTCCACACCGGCGTGCAGCCCGGCGAGCCCCACCCCGTTGAGGGTCCCCGCCTCGAACCGGTCGGGAAGAAAATCGGGCTGGTGCGGGTCGCGGGAGTTGGAACCGGTCCCGCCCTCCAGCAGCGGCGGCATCTCCAATCCTTCTGCGACGTACAAGCCGCCGGTTCCCTGCGGTCCGAGGAGTTCTTTATGACCCGTGAAGGCCAGCAGGTCTATGCGCATACCTTCGACGTTGATGGGATAGCATCCCGCCGTCTGGGCTGCGTCCACGAGCAGGGGGATCCCGCGTTCATGTCCTAGCGCCGCTATCTCAGCCACGGGCAGCAGAATCCCCGTCACGTTCGAGGCGTGCATGAAGATGAGCAACTTTGTCGCGGGGGTGATGGCCTCGCCCACCGCCGCGGGGTCTATGTAACCGTCCCCGCGGCAGGGAACCGCGGTGTAGGTGACGCCCTGCGGCGCCAACGCCTCCAGGGGCCTCCAGACCGAGTTATGCTCCAGGCAACTGACCACGGCGTGACCACCCGCGCTGAGGATGCCCTTGATGCCGAGGTTCAGCGCTTCCGTGGCGTTCTTCGTCAAGATAACCCGGGAGGGATTGGTCGCCCCCAGTAGGATGGCTAGGGCGTCGCGCGCTCGCAGCACCACTCGCCCCGCCTCCAGGGAACGGTGATGGCCGCTGCGCCCGGGGTTGCCCCCGATATCGCGGGAGAAATGATCCATGGCCGCATAGACTGACTCAGGTTTGGGATAGGTCGTGGCGGCATTATCCAGATAGACGTCGCGCATGCTGTTTCCTCGGTCTCCTTCCCTCTCGGGGTTGTGCCTGATATCATACCAAAAAACCGGGCCGGCAAACCCCGTCAGCGGGCAAAGCGTTGCGAGATGACCACTGAGACGAAGGATTCCGGGCCGGCTGCCGATAAAACATACATATAGCGTCGGATGCGAGGTAGGTATGAAAAAGACGGTCACGCTACTGATACTGCTCGCGCTGGTGATAACCTTGCTCCTGCCGGCTCTTCCCGCGCGGGCGGACGGGCCTCCGGACATCGAGGGGCAGCCGCAGGCGCTGCACGACGCCGTCAACTACGCCATCGCCCGCGGCTACATGGCGGTTTACGCGGACGGGACCTTCCACCCGGACATCGCCGCTACCCGCGCGGAACTCGCCATGGCTGTGGTGGTGCAAGCGGGGCACGGCAGCGAGAATCCCGACCCCAACATCTCCTTTACTGACGTGCCCAAGAACAGCCCCGATTTCAAGTGGGCGAATCTCTCCGTCAAGTACGGGCTGATGGATATGCTCGCGAACAACCGCTTCGCACCGGCGGATCCCGTGCCCTACGAGCGGGTGGTCCTCGCTGTCGAGACGAACCTGGGGATGGGGGACATGATCGCCAACATCAACAAGATAAACCCGGCGGGTCCCTGGTACGCGGGAGCCTCCGTCGTCTTCCAGGACCTCGGCCTGAAGTGGGAGGACACCGGGGTTTGGCCGGGATACTATTACCCCCGCGCCGAGCTGGCCTACACCCTGTACACCCTGGACAACCTCTCGTCCTGGAAGAAGGACTGGGTGCGGTCGTCCTTCCCGGCGGACAAGTGCTATCCACCGGTGGCCACGCCGGAGCAGCAGACCGCCCTGAACTACGCCTTCGAGCGCATCGGGGCTCCCTACGTATATGCGGGAGAATCCGAATCGGAGGGCGGATTCGACTGCTCGGGTTTCGTCTATAACACGCTCTCCATCCGCATGGGCTATCCCATGCAGCGGGTGGCGGCCGATCAGTTGGCAGACGAGAACTACCTCTACGTTCCCATTGAGGGATTGAAGCCGGGCGACGTCATCGGGTGGTACGAGGGTGTCGGATCGACATACGTGAACCACGCCGGCCTGTACATCGGCAACGGGTTCTTCATGCATTCCACGGGGACCAACGGGGGAGTCAGCATCAACGCGCTGACCGGCGACCGCGTGAAGCGCTTCGCCAACGGACGCCGCGTCATCGGCGGGCCCTATCCCAACAACTTCGACGAATACGTGCTTCTCTACAACCCGAACAACCAAGCGGCGACCGCTACGCTCTCCTTCCTGGCCGCCGCCGGCCAGGCGGCTCAGAAGCAATACACGGTGGGGGCGCAAGCCCGCTACACGGTGTCCGTCGATGATGTCATGCCTTACGACGAGGTCTCCGTCTCCGTGGCTTCGGACCAGCCCCTGGTGGCCGAGCGCGCCATGTACTTCAGCTACAAGGGCATCGTCACGGGCGGCCATGCGGCCTCTGGTGTCACGTCCACGAGCACCAAGTGGTACCTGGCTGAGGGTTATACGGGGCCGGGCTTCGAGACCTGGCTGCTGCTGGCCAACCCCGGCAACCAGGCCGCAACGGTGCGAGTCAGCTTCATGCCGGAGAGCGGCAACGTGGTCCAGAAGGATTACTCCGTGGGCGCTAAGAGCCGCTTCACCGTGCCGGTGAACAGCATCGCGGGGCTGGGGCCCACGGGCGTATCCATGCTGGCCGAGTCCACTAACGGCGTGGGCATCGTGGCCGAGCGCGCCATCTACTTCAATGACCACAGGCGCGCCGACGGCTCCTGCGCGCAGGGCGTGACCTCCCCCCAGAACTCCTGGTATTTCGCGGAGGGCTATACCGGCAAGGGCTTCGATACCTACCTGCTGGTGCAGAACCCAGGCGCCGAGGACGCGAGCATCCAGGTGGACCTGATGGGCGAGAACCCCGCGCAGCCGGCTGCCAGCTATCCCTTCGATGTGAAGGCGCATTCCCGTTTCACCGTGCACGTGAACGATTTCCTGCCCGGCCAGGGTGTATCCATGAAGGTGCAGACACTCAACGGCGTGCCGGTGGTGGCGGAGCGGGCCGTCTATTTTGACTACTTCGGTATAAACGGCGGGCACGACTCGCCCGGTACGGTCTCACCTTCCAATAGATGGTATTTCGCGGAGGGATGTACAGCCAACGCTTTCGATACCTGGCTGCTGCTGCAGAATCCCGGCGCGGAGCCGGCCAAGGTCACCGTGTATTTCTACCGGGACGATCAGCGGAAGTTCACGCGGGAGGTCACGGTGCCAGCAGGGACCCGCTACACGCTCCAGGCCGACCTAGTAGCGGGGCTGGAGGCGGCCTCTTTCGCCACGGAGATCAGCTCCGACCAACCCATCGTGGCCGAACGCTCCATCTACTTCATCTACAAAGGCAGGGACGGCGGGACTAACTCCGGCGGCCTGCAGGTCCCCTCGGTTAACTGGTACTTCGCGGAGGGTTATACTGGGGGATAGCAGTGCATGCCTGCCGGGCACGCTGGTCGCCACGAAGGAGGTTCAACCGTGAATAAGGGCCTGAGCATTATCGGCTGGATAATTATCGGGGGATTCGCAGGATGGATAGCGAGCCTCCTCACCGGCTTCGGAAAGCGCATGGGCTGCATAAGCAATATCGTTGTGGGTGTGATCGGCGGATTGCTCGGGGGCTACCTCTTCCGCCATCTGGGGCAGCCGGGCATCCAGGGGTTCAGCTGGTGGAGTTTCCTGGTGGCGCTGGCCGGCGCCGTGGTTCTGCTGGTGGCCCTGAAACTGCTGTCCTTCATCTTCCGCGGCGCCAAATAAGCAGAGGGCCCGGAAGTTGACAAAAGGGTCCCGGACCCTTTTGTCAACTTCCGTGCACTAGAGGCAGATGAGACAGAAAAAGGGGACTTCATGGATACGATGCGGGTGGCGGTACTGAAGGAGCCCCGCCAGGTGGAGATCGAAGAGCGGCCTAAGCCGCCCACCGGGCCGGGCGAGGTGCTGGTGCGCACCAAGGCCTGCGCCATCTGCTCGCTGGAGCGCCGGCTCTACACCGGGGACCAGGTCATCATGTACCCTCTCGTCGGCGGGCACGAGGTGTCCGGCGTCATCGAGCAGGTGGGCGAGGGCGTCCTCACGCCCTTCGAACCGGGCGAACATGTTGTGCTCGACCTGCTCAACCGCTGCGGCGAGTGCTGGTTCTGCCGCACCGGTCACTCCAACCACTGTGTCAACATGTGGCGCAAGGGCAACCATATTCTAGGCGGGCTGGCGGAATACGTCTCAGTCCCCTCCAAGCAGGTCTTCGCCATCGACCGCAACGTGAGCTTTCCAGAAGCGGCTCTCACGGAGCCGCTCTCCGACTGTATCCATAGCCTCATGCGTACGCACCTCTCGCCGGAGATGAAAGTGCTGGTGATCGGCGCGGGCACCATGGGCCTCTTGCATCTGGCCATATTGAAGCACTACGGCATGACCGCCCTCGTCAGCGACCTGGACGGGGACAAACTCCAGGTGGCAGCGGCCATGGGAGCCGACTACGCCTTCGACCGCAACGACTCTTCCCCGAATCATCAATTGGACGGGGCCGGTATCCCCGGTGCCGATGTGGTTGTGGTAACCGCTCCCGGTGAGCAGGCCATCCAGGAAGGCTTCCGGGCGGTGGGACCATTGGGGACCATCGTGCTCTTCGCCTCACAGGCGGAGGGAACCAATATCTGCGTCGATGCCAACCTCCTCCACTACAATGAACTGACCATAACCGGCTCTGAGAGCCGCACAGAGAAGGATTTTCTGCAGGCCGTATCCATGCAGAATTCGGGGGACCTCTACCTCAAGCCGCTGCTCTCGGAGGTGGTGCCTCTGGAGGATATCGAGAAGGCTTTCGAGATGGCGTTGGACGTCTCCAAGTTCCGTGTTGTAGTAGCCATGGACGGCGTCGAGACGTTCTAGGTTTACTTCCGATGGAAGCCCTAGACGGGAGGAAGCTATGTCCACGGGTAAGGAAGTGCGGCTAGCGCGCATAATGGGCCGGGACGGCAAGGCCCTGGTAGTGGCCATGGATCACGCAGCCATTGCGGGTCCCATGGGAGCCCTGGCCGAACCCGGGGAGATAATCCGCAGAGTGGTGGCCGGTGAGCCGGACGCGCTGCTGCTCACCCGGGGGATGCTCCGGCACGGCCGGGCTGCCATGGGACCCCAGGTGGGCATCATCCTGCGCATCACCGGAGGCTTCACGGTGCTCTCGGGAATGGATTTTCACGACCGGGTCATCAGCACGGTGGAGGAAGCACTGCGCTGGGGTGCGGACGGCGTCGCCGTCACCGTGAAGTTCGGCTACGAGAGCGAGGGCGAGTTCATCCAGGCCGCCTCAGCGGTGGCCGACTCCTGCGACCGCTGGGGCATGCCACTGATGGTAGAGGTCATGCTGGTGCCCCGGGGCGGCTCGGGATTTCCGGAGGGCGAAGGCCTCACCATCGCTGCGCGAGCCGCGGCGGAGCTGGGCGCCGACCTCATCAAGACTTCGCTGCAGGAGGACGGCGCCGGCTTCCGGGAGCTCGTCGAAGGATGCCCCGTGCCCGTCCTGGCACTGGGAGGCGACCTCAAGGACGAAGGGGCGGTGCTGCAAATGGCGAAACGAGCCATGCAGGCGGGTGCGGCGGGACTGGCCATGGGGCGCAACGTCTGGCTGGCGGAAGACCCGGAGGCCATGGTGCAGAAACTGCGCGAGGTAGTACACTCCTGACAGGGCAACGGGAGAGGCGCAAGCTGAGGGTGGTGAACGGATGGACCTCACGGAGTTTGAAGAGCTGATCATGCAAGCGCTGGAGGAGCTCCCCGACGAGCTGCGCCAACCCCTGCGGAATCTGGAGATAGAGGTCCACGACCTCCCTTCCCGTGACGACCTCGAGCGCGCGCGCGCAGGAGATCCCATGGAACTGCTGGGCCTCTACAGCGGCGTCCCGCTCACGCAGGTGGGAAGGGACCGCATCACCGGGCTGGTGCCCGACATGATCAAGATCTACAAACGGCCCATCGAGGCCATCTGTAATACTCCCGTGGAGATAAAGCAGAAGGCGCGCAAGGTCATCCTGCACGAGGTGGGGCACCGTTTCGGAATAACCGACGAGAGACTGCGCGAGCTAGATATGTACTGAGCCGGCGCGGGGGCGCTGAAAGGAGTGGCGAAGATGTCACGGTCGAGAAGGACGGTAAGCGGAGTGGCGCTGGTAGTGGCCACGGCCCTTCTGTTTTTAACCATCGCTCCGGCAGCCCTGGCGGGTAGCCAAGTCAAGTGGGTGACGCACGGCAAGCCGGTGGCTCCGACGGCCGCCGCCAAGTACAGGGTTCAAGGTTGCGCCTCGGTCAACGGCGCTATCCTGGTGTGGGAAGAAGGCGCGCCGACGCCACAGCTAAGGGCGGCACGCCTCTGGGATAGCGGCGCTGTGGCATGGAATGTTGCGGTAACTTCCGGAGTGGCAGGGAGGCAGCAGAACGCGCAGATCTGTGCCGACGGCAGCGGGGGTGCCTACATCGTCTGGGAGGATTATCGCAGCGGCGCCGGTTCCGATATCTACTTGCAACACCTCAACTCCAGTGGCAGCATAGGAACTTGGCCCGCGGCCGGTGTGCAGGTCAGCACTGGCCCCGCCGGAACGGATCAATTGGTTCCGCGCATCCTGCAGAACGGCCTCAGCGGATGCATCATCTCCTGGAACGACCGCAGGTCCGGTGCGGGGATGCCCTATACGAAGAAGTACAACGCGGCGGGAGTGGCGCAATGGAGCGAGATTCCGCTATGCACCAGCGCGGCGAGCATGGGTGCAAGCGACACCGTGGAGATCGCCATGGACGGTTCCGGCGGGGCTTTCTTCACCTGGCCGGATTTTCGCAACGTGAACGAGGACATCTACGCGAACAAGGTGGATAGCGCCGGCACCATATATACGGGGGATGGCGAGGTTATCTGCACCCAGTCCACCATTCAATTTGATCCGCAGATAACCTTCAGCGTCATGGGCGGCGCCATCATCGCATGGGTCGATATCCGTAACGGCCACAACGACATCTACGCGCAGCGGGTTGACGCGGACTTCGCCCGCTACTGGGGCACGAACGGCATGCCCGTCTGTGTCAATGATGTAAACAAAAGCAACCCGCAGATCTGCAGCGATCTCCAGAACGGGGCTATCCTCACCTGGCAGGATAATACGCCCACGGGGGACATCCGGGCGCAGCGGTTGGATGTGAACGGGGTGGTGCGTTGGGCTTCCGAGGGAGTTTCGGTCTGCACCGGGGCCTTCAACAAATACTTCCCGCTGATTGTAAACGACAACTTCGGCGGAGCCGTCCTCTGCTGGTACGACAACCGGAGCGGCCATTACACGGTTTACTTGCAGAAGCTGGATGCGGGCGGCAATACGCTGGACGTGCAGAACGGGGTGGCCCTGAGCGATCCGGCTCTGGACATGAGCAGCCGGCCCGCTCTAACCGGCGACGGCTTGAACGGAGGTATTGCCACCTGGATACGCAGCGACCAGTTCCTCATGGCCCAGCGCGTGGACTACGACTACACCTACTACCTGGCTGAGGGGAACACGCGCACCGGCTTTGCCGAATACGTCTGCCTGGGCAATCCCACGGCGAACACGGTGAACGCTACCGTCACCTGCATCTTCAATGACGGCAGCCCCTCGGTGTATCAGGATCTGACGGTGGATCCGACCTCGCGCACCACTATCTTCGTGCCATCTCTCGCGGGGGCCGGCAACGCGGAGAAGGATGTCTCTATCCAGGTGACCGCCGACCGCCAGCTCATCTGCGAGAGGCCCATGTATTTCAACTACGGCGGTTCCTGGACGGGGGGCCACGATGCCGTGGCGGCCACCTCGCCCAGCCAGACCTGGTACTTCGCCGAGGGCAACACGCTGCCCGGCTTCGAGGAATGGGTCTGCGTCCTCAACACCGGCAACGCCCAGGCCGATCTCACCTTCACCTTCCAGGACCAGGTGGCTGGGGCGATAACCAGGACGGGCACGGTCCCGGCGGGCAGGCGCGCTTCCTTCCGCATCAACGACCTCCTGGGCGCCGGGTACCAGGCCTCGCTGAAGCTCGATTCCACCCAGCCGCTGGTGGCGGAGCGGCCGATGTACTTCAGCTACCTGGGCATGGGCGGCAGCAACAACTGGACCGGGGGGCACTGTGTGACCGGCGCCACCTTTCTGCAGCGGGCTTACTACTTCGCGGAGGGCACGACGCGGTTCGCCTCCAACGCCCTGTTCGAGGAGTGGCTGACCCTGCAGAACCCAGGCGGCACCGATATCACGGTGGATGCATCCTATCAACTGGAGAGCGGAGCGCCGGTGTCTCGGAGCTACCCGGTTCCGGCGAACACGCGCCTGACCATCTTCGTGCCGACGGAGGTCGGCTTCCAACATGACGTCTCGGTGAAGCTCACCTCGACCGCCGACTTCCTGGCCGAGAGGCCCATGTACTTCGACTATCTTGCCTACGGCACCGACTGGACCGGCGGTTCCTGCGTCATCGGCGCTGCGGCGCCGGGTAACCTGTGGTGCTTCGGAGAGGGCGCGACCATAGCGAACTTCCACGAATACCTGACCCTGCAGAATCCCGACGCCACCGACGCCTCCGTGGTCATCACTTACTATCCGCAAGGGGATTCGCCGATCGTCAAGCCTGCCTTCACCGTGCTGGCGAACAGCCGGCAGACGGTCTTTGTGAACTCCGATGCCGGTCAGGACATGCAGCTCTCGGCCAGCGTTAAGGTCACCTCCGGACCGGAGATCATCGTGGAGCGGCCTATGTACTTCAACTACGGGGGCTGGACCGGCGGCCACGACGCCGTAGGCGGCTACGTCTTCATCCCCTCGTAAGCGGCACTGCGAACAACCAGAGGGGCGGCCCTTTCCTTACAGTTGGGGACAGGACCTAAATGAAAGGATGTTACGCAAAGCGGTTATTTCGCGCGTTCGCGCAGCATCTCCAGGAAGGCCTCCACGCGCGTGGATAGCTGGCCCGCGTCACCC
>JAHEXQ010000058.1 GCA_023252035.1 Actinomycetes bacterium | reverse complement strand
GCAGCTCTTGTTGGAATGCAGGATGGCGCCATCGATATGATATTCGCGACAGGCCTTGAGCACCAGGTCCGAACGTGCCTGCAGGGAGACGCAGCTCACCAGCGGGTAAGAGACCAGGCTCTTCATGGCCAGGCTGCGCATGGCGTTCGAGGGATCCATGCGCCAGGACCAGGCCGCCGAGTAGGTCTCGGCCACCACCACGCCTCCGTACTGCTCCGGGTAGTTGAGGAGGCCCATATTGTACCAGGGCGGGATGTTGTCCCAGAAGAGCCGGAACCGCTCGTCCGGTATGACGCCTTCTTTACGCTCCACCTTCTCCGCCACTTCGTCGCGCACCGCTTCGAGGAAATCCACCGCCTGCTGCGTTCCCTGCCGCGTGACCATAACGAACATGATGCCGATCTCCGCAGCCGAGAAGGGCGCCGGCTTGGCCTGGCGCATGGCCATGATCTCGTCCCAGAGTTCGCAGGCCCGGTCCGAGAGTTCCACCACGTGCTGCAGCCGGTCCATATCCAGCTTGGCACCGGTCTGCTCCTGGAGCCACGCGCAAAGCCGTTCCAGCTCGTAGAGAGCGTACTTCACGTGTGACTCGTTTATCTCCTCCAATGCCACCTGGGGTAGGTCCGCCACGAAGGTGGGAACGTCGAAACGGCACGAGGCTATCTGGAATATCTTCATGGCCGGGCTGCAACCGCCTCCGAAGGCCACCAGAATATCGGGCTTGGGGAGCCCCCCCAGGGGCAGGTCGGGCTCATCGATGGTCCGGGAGAAGTAACCCACGATGTTGCGCAGATATCCGCAGAGGTCGCGCGAGTAACCCAGCTCCTCGGAGACGTCGAAATTCCTGGCAGCCAGGCCCGTCGCCGCGCAGACCGGCGACCAGTTCTCGGGAAAGGCGGGGTAGAGTCCCATGGTGTACAGCGCTTCGATGACCCCGTTCATGGGCGGTATCCAGACAACGGGACGCCCTTCGCACTTGGCCTGGAGCCCCTCCTCGTAGTAGTCGTTGATGACCTGCCAGAGAAGCTCGCGTGTGGTCTTCAGTCTTTTCTTGGACGATCGGCGCTCGCTCACGGTATTACCCCTTCCCGCAGCCCAGGTGGAAGAAGGTCTCCAGCCTCGTCTTCCACTGTTCGGCGGATGGCCCCTCGTCCTCCAACTCCAGGACGAGGGAGGGGATGGCTTTGCCGGCCAGAAACTCGCGCAGCAGCGGGATGTCCGCCAGGTGCGGGTCGCAGAATTTCTGCACCAGGAATAGCACAGAGCCCGCACCAGAGGCTTCCAGAAGGGCTTCCAGCCGCACGGACCTCGCCCTTGCCGAATCCCGCGTCGGGCAGGGAGTCCGGCCCATGTAGCGCTCGGCCAGGGCTATCCAGGGATCCCCCATCTCGCCGATGTCCTCGGCATACCAGCGGCTACCGGTGCAGAGATCGTCCGCCACCACACGGCCTTCGGCCTGCTCCACCAGCTCGAGGGCCCGTGCATCCTGCAAGACCGACCCCGAGGCCAGCACCCGCCGCGGGTCCGCCGGCTCGGATTCCGCTGGGCCTCCGGCACCGCTGCCGCCTCCCAGAAGCTCGAGCACTTGCTCCAGAAGCGAGTTGGCCTGTTCCACCGGTCGCAACTGGCAGAAGAGCACCAACTCCAGGAAAGCCGGTGCGGACAGAAGAGGCGGTGTCTCGCTCCGCCCCGCGCCCAGGCGTCGCAGATAGGCCCGCTGGCCATTGTAGAGGGCGGCCGCCTCAAACAGTCCATCGTCGGTCACCGCCTGGCCGGTCAACACCTGGAGCGCCCGCGCGCAGCCGCGCAGTTCCTCCAGGTAATAATCAAGCGAAGCCTCATTAAGACGGTAAGGCTGATGCAGCATCACGGCCACTTCAGGCCGGAAGAGCTCCTTCCAGATATTGAAAACCCCGCAGGTGACGTCGCAACTGTAGGCGTGCACAAGGCCATCCATGCGCGGAGCATGGCCCGCGAGAGCGTGCTCCAGAGCGCGTTTGATATAAGGGCAGACGAATCCGGGCAGATGGGCGGCTACCCGGTGCAGATCGAGTTCGGCGGGAACTCCTGGCTCCGGCGGGAATATACGCCGGGCGCGGGCGCCCGCGGCGTGGAGCAGTTCTACGGGGGTGTAAGTACAGAAATAGCCGATCAGCGGCCTGTTCGAGCCGTGGACCGGAGTCCCCCATTCCCTCTTCAGAATATCCCTGATGGCATCCGCAGCTTCGCCGTTCACAGCGTACATGATAAACCAGCCGGCACGGGAAATAAAAGAAAGCGGACGGCATTGCTCTTAACCGTCCGCTTCCTCTCGGCTTGAGGATTGGACCCCTCGAAACCTTACTATCAATAGCATTTTCAATCTCATGACTGCTCGGGCTGTTCGGACCTCTCGAGTGCCGGCGTCTCTTCGCGCGCTTCCTTCTCGCCCACCTCGATGGGGATCTTCACCTTTCCGGATTCGATCTTCTCGGCGGCGCCCGGTACGGTGATGGTCAGGATACCGTTCGCATGCTCGGCTCGTATACCCTCCACGGTCGTGCCCGCCGGGACCACGAAGCTCCTCTCAAATGTCCCGTAGTGGTGCTCCGTCCAGTAGAACCGGCCCTTCTCCTCCATCTCTTTTCCGAACTCACGCTTGCCCTTTACGGTCAGCACCCGGTCAGTCACGGATATGTCTATGTCGGAGGGCTCTACTCCCGGCAACTCCAGCCGGGCAACCAGGTCATCGCCCCTACGATAAAGGTCCAACCTGGGAACGTAATCGGCCTCGGGCCCGCGTGCGCTGTAAAGCTCCGGAAAAACGAACACATCGCCAAAGGCACTCCTCGCCAGGCGGTCGAACTCCCTCTGGACGGTCTCCAGCTCCCTGAACGGGCTGATCTTTCTCCTGGAAACAGGCATTTCTCTCACCTCCTCGCTCCATTTATTCACATGCCCGGGAACGACGCCTCTTCCGCATCTCCTTTATGCTCCTCACGGCCTTGTCCTGGTACTTCTTTTCGAACTCTCTCAAATGATTGAACCTATCCTTCCAGCTCATTATGCTTCACCTCCTCGAGACCCTGTCTCTAACCAGATTTAAGAACATCGGTGAGGGCCGTTGAACGATTCACCTCACAATAATGGTTGAGGGACGCCGGCAGGCGTCCCCCCACTTTCTCCGCTTAAGCGGCCTTGAGGCCTTCTCTCTTGCCTTCCACCGGGATTTTCTTGGCCTCGCCCTCGATAGCCTTGGCCGCGCCCTGCAGGGTTACCTCGAGCACACCGTCCATATAGTTGGCCTTGATGCGCCCTGCCTCTATGCCTTCGGGCAGGGCCACACTCCTGCGATATTCACCGCCGTAGGTCTCGCGGCTCAGATAGCCCTCTTCCTTCTTCTCGTGCGCCTCTTCATGCTTGGCGCTCACCACGAGACGATTGTCCTCCAACTCGATGTTGACGTCCTCCTTGTCCACTCCCGGTAACTCCAGGCGCAGCACCACATCCTCGCCGCTTTTAATAGTGTCCATCTTCGGGATCAGCTCCGTGCCGAGCGTGAATCTCGTCCGAAACAGATCACCCAAGCTCCAGGGCTCCGGTAGCGTGAACAGTTGGCCAAAAGTCCTATTCATAAGCCGGTCGAATTCTTTTTCAAGGTCGAAGACATCCGGCATGGGGCTATACTCCCGGAGTCCCCGAAACGGATTATACCTGCTGATCAGAGCCATCTCTAACACCTCCTCAATACTTGACAACTCTAAACTCCTAATTTCATTTAAAACCGTCTGCCCCTAATGAAAATGAGGCAGCTCATATTGGTCTTCGAGGCCGGTAGAATAGTCCTGGAGCCGGAATCAGGCAGAAGCAACTTAAGGAAGAGGGCCTTCGTTGCGTGCCTGCATCCACGCCAGAATGCAACAACAGGACCCAGCAGTTGCGTTAATTCTACGCTGGACGGGAACCGGGCCGTAATGTGACGCGGGGCGACCTCTTTGTTGCGTGCTAGCGGGTCAGAGGACGGGTTGGGCGCAGCGCAGGGTCCAGCCCAGCGGGTGGGCGAAAGGAGGCCGGCCCGTGAGGGCTTCCTCGGTCAACTCGACGGCCTCATCGCAGAAGGCCGCCAGCACCCGCTCCCCGGCCTCGGCGCTGGCGCCTGAGGGGTCGCCTATGTAGGTAGGCATCTCGGGCTGCGTGGTCCAGGAGAGGAGCTGCCCGAGGTAGGCCAGGTCCCTTCCCAACTCTCGTCCTCCCAGAGCGCCTGCGGCGGCTCCCAGCCCTTTCAGGAACAAAGCAGGGAGGCGCTTCTGGCTGATGGAGGTGGCTGGCAATCCGTGCCACGTAGGGCGTACCCTGGGGTTCGCGGATGCCAGCATCAGGGAGGTCTCGTTCAACCCCGCGTGGATATCGGCCACATCGCCCGTGCTGCCCGGGCCCGTCCCGGTCTTCGCCAACAGCTCCGGGGTAAGCTCGATCATCTTGCGATAGAAGCTCAGAAACGGGGCTACGAGATGAAACCCGCAATGGCGTTGCAGGCTGCGCACCGCCTTGGCGATGGCTATCTGATGGCGCGGCCCGCCGTGGTTGTCGGTGAGCAGCAGGTACTTGAACCCGAGGCCGGCCAGCATATTCCCCTCGGCCTTCAACAGGAGGTTCAGAGCTATGCCGCTCACGTTCACCGACCCGGGAATGGTGTCGCTTCCCAGGTAAGTGGAGGGCATGATCACCATATCGAAATCCGGGTGTCGCTCCCGCAGCCGGCGCAGGGCCCTATCCCGGACCTCCTCCGCTATGAAGACATCGGTGCCGAGCGGCAAGTGCGGGCCGTGTATCTCCAGGGGGCTCAGGGCTTTGAGGAAGAGCGTCCGGGAGCGGTCCAGGGCCTGCAGTTCCGGAAAGGTCATCTCCGCGAATTCATATATCTCACCCACAATTACCCATCTCCTTTCAACTCCCGCAGCACCAGCTCTACCACCCGGTCCAGCGCTCTCTTCACCGGCGACGAGAGTTCCAGCCCGAGGTCCATCCGCTTCACCTGAACGGCGAAGATGACCACCTCGTCCGGATAGTCCTCCGTCAGCCTGGCCGCGCGCAGGAGCGAGGCCATGTCCACGTCGTGCATGGATATCTCCGGATGCGCCTCCAGGGTAAGCTGCTCCGGACGGAAGCGGAAGATGTAGCCCGGCTCCTCTCCCGCGTCCATGGCGTCTATGAAGATCACCCGCTTCTTTCCTCGCATGAGGGGCAGGAGGTCAAGCCCTCCCGTTCCCCCGTCCACGATCTCCACCGCAGGCGGAAGGCCGTCCTCCCGGCTCTGAAAACGGCGCACGAAATGAATGCCCAGCCCGTCGTCGGAGCAGAGCGGGTTACCCACGCCGATGATGACGGTCCCTTGTCCCATCTTTGCCACCTGCGGAATTGAACCTCGCTTAACGATTTACACGGCATTGCCAATATATCCCGGGTCAAATCCTGAGACAAGAGGCTTGACTGCGGGCTCCCGCACATGAGGAGGGGGCCGCGCTTGCGCGGCCCCCGTGTTGCGTTTCGCTTATGCCTCTTTCTTCACCGGAAGAGGCCTGGCCGCCAGCTTGGGCAGCCGGTTGAAGACCGGTCGTGTGGCGTCTCCGAAATGAGACCTTGCCACGTAGCGGTCGATGAGCAGCGTGATCACGTTCCAGTAGAGTATGGAGATGGCCACCCCTTCAGGCAGCGCACTCACCAATCTGAAAATAGCGATAAACACCCCGATCCCTACGGCGTAGATCCACTTCCCCTGTCTGGTTACAGGGCTGGTGACCCAGTCCGTGGCCATGAAGAAGGAACCCAGGAACAGGCCGCCTCCCAGCATCTGGTAGACCGGCGAGGAGCCGCCGATCCAGGTCAGGATGAACACCGTGCCGATAATTCCTACCGGTATCCTCCAGTCGATGGTGCCTCGGTAGACCAGGTAGATACCGCCGAGGAGCAGGGCGAGAACCGAAACCTCGCCGATGGCGCCGGCTTTGAAGCCCAGGAACATCGAGTAGAGGGTAGGCTTCCCCGTCGACGTGAGGAAATTCGCCCCTACCGGGGTGGCACCCGTCACGGCCGTGCCCAGCATTCTGCCCGACTTGAGCAGGGACAGCGGGGTGGCCGAGGTCGTCAGGGTGTTGATGGGGCTTCCGCCCCAGCTTGCATAGACGATCCTGCCACCGATGCTGTTGTCGATGCGCGTCTGGGCGAGCGTCCAAAAACCTCCGTTCTTCCACCAGAACGGCCGCACGAACTTGGTGGTATAGATCGTGAAGGGCGAGAACAGCAGCACAACACGGGCGAAGAGCGCCGGGTTGAAGATGTTCCTGCCCAGTCCACCGAAGAGCTCCTTGGCTATAGCCACGGCTATAACCGAGCCCACTACCACTACCCACCAGGGGACGGTCGGGGGCAGGGTGAGCGCCAGCAACAGGCCGGTGAGCACCGCGCTCCAGTCGCGCAGGGTGATCTTCCGGCGCAGTATCTTGCGCATCACCACCTCGGAGACGACCGCCGTCAAGCAGGAGATCACGATGATCAAGAGCACGTTGATGCCGAAGGCTATGATCCCCCAAATGACCACGGGGATCAGGGCGATGAGGACATCGGTCATGCCTCGCTTGATGGTCTGCTCCGAATGAAGATGGGGCGCTATCGCGGCTGCAAGACCTTTCTCGGCCATCTACTTCACCCCCTTCTTCAAAGCCGCAATAGCGGCTTTGGCTTTTCTTACGTATTTCACGTGCGGGATGAAAGACGGGCACGTGAAGGAGCAACAACCGCACTCGAAGCAGTCCAGAGCTCCGTACATCTCCGCCTGGTCCCACTGGCCGCGCTTCGCCGCCTGGACGATATAGTTGGGCATGAGGAACATGGGGCAGGCTTCGATGCACTTGGCGCAGCGCACGCACTCCTCCTCTTCCTGCCAGCCGATCAGCTCCTCGGTCAGAGCGACCAGTCCCGAGGTGCCCTTCTGGATGGGTGCGTCCAGGTTCTCCTGGGTCCAGCCGGTCATGGGGCCGCCCATGATGAGGCGAGCCGGGCTTCCCACGAATCCTCCCGCCGCCTCGATGAGGGTGGAGACCGGCGTGCCGATCTTGGCCAGCAGGTTCTTGGGGTTGCGGATACCGGGCCCGGTCACCGTGAGCACCCTCTCGAAGAGGGGCTTGCCGGTTGCGGCGGCCTCGTACAGCGCCACCGCCGTGCCCACGTTCTGCACCAGCGCCCCCACCTCGGAGGGGAGCTTGCCCGGGGGGACCTTGCGCCCGGCGACCACGGAGATGAGCATCTTCTCGGCTCCCTCCGGATACTTCACCGGAAGGGAGGCCACCTCGATATCCCCGGCCACCTTGCGCACGGCCTCTATGGCGTCGGGCTTGTTGGCCTCTATGCCGATGACGCCGCGGCCAGCGCCCACCGCGGCCATGAGCAGCCTGAGCCCGGCCACCAGGTCGGAGGGGCGCTCCAGCATCAGGCGGTGGTCGCAGGTGAGGAAGGGCTCGCACTCGCAGGCGTTGATGAGCACGATGTCCACGGGCTTGTCCTTGGGGGGGGCCAGCTTCACGTGGGTGGGGAAGGCCGCGCCTCCCATGCCCACGAGCCCCGCCTCCTTGGCTATCTCCCGTATCTCCTCCGCCTTCAGCGCGTCCAGGGGCTTGGTCTCCCCGGCCCGGAAGGGGACCTGCTCGGAGTCCGCCTCGATTATCACGCAGGGCACGCGCGCGCCGGTGAAGTTGGCCATCTCGGCGACCTCTTTTACGACCCCGGATACCGAGGAGTGCACGGGGGCCGATACGAAGGCGTCGGTGCCCCCTATCTTCTGGCCGGCCTCCACCCGGTCCCCGGCGGCCACCAGGGCAGAGTTGGGGGCGCCTATGTGCTGGGAGAGGGGGATGATGACCTTACCCGGTACGGGTGCCGCCTCGATGGGCTTGGAGTTGGCCAGCTCCTTGTTGTAGGGGGGATGGATACCTCCCTTGAAGGTCTTGTAGTCTGTGTTGATCTCAGCGTGTGCCACTCTCTACACCCCCTCTCCACCGGCGACTTTGGGTTCCGTCAGATTCGGATAGCGCGCCGACTTGGCCCAGCGCACGTAGATGTAAATAACCGTCGATAGCACCAGGAACCAGAGCCAACCCTCAAACCACAGGTCCGCCTTGATCGGCCCCCCCAGGAAGCTGACGAAGCCCTTCAGCCATCCAAAAGGACGGTAAACGGCGTAGTCCAGCAGGAAGAACCAGATGGTGGACATAGCCAGGATGAGCCGGAAGATACCCAGGGGCTCCTTCCAGTACTTGGGCCTGCCCAGGGTGCTGTAATACAGGTAGATCACCGCTACCAGCGCCAGAAGCCAGCTGAAGTGGAAATTGAATTCCCGCATCAGGCCCATGGTCCACGGGTACCGCCATCCGGAACTGAAGGGATGGAACAGGTAGAACCCCGAGTACAGGACAGCCGCCAGCAGCCCCGCATAGAGGCCGTACAACACTTTCGCCGGACCGGGAATGTAATTCCTTTCCTCCATTATATGACCACCTCCCTAAACCACGCGGAAGGCTTTTACGCCATTGTGCTCCGGATGGATTACGTGCACCGCGCAGGCAATGCAGGGATCGAAGGAACGGACATTGCGCACCACGTTGATGGGGTTGTCCGGGTCGGGCACCGGGATGCCTATCATGGACTGCTCTATGGGCCCGCGGACACCGTTCTTGTCGCGGGGCGAAGCATTCCAGGTGGTGGGAACCACGGCCTGGTAGTTGTCGATCCTCTTGTCCTTGATGTCGATCCAGTGTCCCAGGGCTCCGCGGGGTCCCTCGACCAGGCCGCGACCCGTCGAAGACTCCGGTATATCGCGCTTGTCCCAGATGGGAGCACCCGGCTTGAGTTGCGCCAACCAATTGTTCATCTCAGCGGCGATGAGCGAGGCCTCGATGGCCCGCGCGCCGTGCCGGGCAACCAGGCCCGGCTGCGTGATGCCGTACTTAGTGACCAGGTCCAGCAGGATCTGAGGCTTCTTCACCAGCATGCGCGAGAGCGGTCCGACCTCCATGGGCTTGCCGTCGTAGCGCGGCGCCTTCAGGAAGCTATACTTGTTGGCGGGATCGTAGTCCGTCACTTCGGGATCGGTCTTGCCGTTGGCCGGCTGCAGCCCGTCGGTCCCGTTTTTGTACCAGGAATGAATGACCGACTCCGTGATGAGCTTCTCGTCGAAGGGCTTCACGCTCGTGATGTCTCCGTTGAGAATAATACCCCGCGGCAGGAACTTCTCCTTGCCGGCAGCATCGAGATCGAAACCGCCGTAGGCTAGGAAGTTGCCGCCAGCATAGCCTACGCCGTTGGCGAGCGCCTTGTAGGCCTCCGCCACGGCCAGCACGTCCTGCAGGTAAACGTTGTTCACCCAGGTCTCAAGCTCCGCCAGCCGCGACTGCATCGCCGCTATGTTGGAGATGGAGGGCGGCTGCGTCACGCCTCCGGGGATGGTGCCCACGAAGGAGGGCATGCGGCCGTAGAAGATGGCTATCATCTCCTGGGCCTTCTTGCGCATATCCAGCGCCTGGATGTAATGGCTGACCAGCGTGGTAACCAGCGCCGGGTCGCTAAGGTAGTCCAGTGATTCGTAGCGGGGCAGGAAAGGATAGGCATCGTTAGCCTGCACGAGCGCCGTGATCTTGTCCTTAACGGCCACAAGGCCGGGGTCGCTGCCCGTGTACTTGGTGACTGCTGCTATGTCTATGTAATCCAGCGCCGACAAGTGGTAGAAATGCAGGATGTGGGACTGCAGGAAGTTGGAGCCCAACATCAGGTTGCGGATGAGCCGCGCGTTGTCGGGCAGACTTACCTTCAGCGCGTCATCCAAGGCGTAGGAGGAAGCCGTCCCGTGGACGAGGGGGCAGACCCCGCAGATGCGCTCCGTCACCTGCTGGGCGTCCCAGGGATGCTTGCCCTTCAGCAGCATCTCGATGCCCCTGAACATGGTTCCCGTGGACCAGGCATCGACGACCTTGCCGCCGTCGATCTCCACGTCGATCCTGAGATGACCCTCGATCCTGGTTACGGGGTCGATGGTTATTCTTTGTGCCATTTACTCCTCACCTGCCTCAGGCTTCTTGCCCAATTGCTTCGCCAGGTAGTGCGCTCCCACGCCTACCGCCGTGGCTCCGGCCGCCACCCAGCCGATGGTGTCCACAGCCGGGGTCAGGCCGATCATGTTCACGTTCGGCAGGGGCTCGTAGAGGGGGCTCAGAGCCTCGTAGAAGGTGGGCTCGGCACAACCGTGGCAGGGGGCATTGACGCCCACGCACCAGTTGACCTTCGAGTTCCACCTGCGCGTCGGGCAGTCTGCGTAGGTCACCGGGCCCTTGCAGCCCTTCTTGAACATGCACAGCTCGAAGTCGGGGTTGACATCGTTCCAGTCCTCCAGGAACAGCCCGGCGTCGAAGGCTCCACGCCGCGGGCAGTTCTCGTGGATGGTCTCCCCGAAGAAGAGCTTGGGCCGCTTGAAGCTGTCCAGGTTGGCCAGCAGGTTCTTCTTATCCGTCAGGTAAGCAAGGACCGTGCCGATGATCCAGTCCGGGTTGGAAGGGCATCCGCCCACGTTGATGAGCGGCTTGTCCTTGGGGATTATCCCGGAGACCGGAGTCGTGCCGGTCACGGACGCGTTAGCTGCAGGAATTCCCCCGTAAGACGCGCAGTTGCCGTTGGCGATAATCGCCGCGGCTTTCGGCGCCAGTTCATTTACCCATTCTTCGTACGTAACATCTTTGCCGTTCTTCACCCCGAAAGTGCAGTAGCGTCCGTTCTCTTTGGTGGGGATCGGTCCCTCAAGGACCAGGACGAATTGATCCGCGAGCTTCGCTAGCGTATCGTCCAGAACCCCCGTGGCCAGTCCCCCGGAAGCCGCCATCACGTTGGGATGATACCGCACCGAGAGCTTGTCCAGAATCACTTCCGCAACTTCGGGATAGTTGCTGTTGAGGAAGCTGATCGAACAGCCCGTGCAGTTCTGTCCCTGAAGCCAGATTACCGGCGGCTTTCCCGCAGCAGCCTGGGCCAATGCCTCGGCGATCTGCGGTATGAACGCTTCGGAGAGGCCGAGCAGCGCTGCGGCGGCACCCGCATACCTCAGGAACTGCCGCCTGGTCATGCCTTTCTTCTCCAACTGACTCTTCACCTCCTGCATCATGAGTACGCTGATATACGAAACCGAGCCTTTGGCTCAATCAATAGGATGTTCCGGTCCGGGCAGTGTAGAAAAAGAACGCCCGAGGCGATTCTCGTCGAAGAATGCCGCAGAATCGGAAAGTGGGGGGAAATCTACTCTCCAAAACGGTCTTGACGATATGCCTCGGGCGTTAATCTTCATGTAATATTTTCCTGGACTATGTCTCGAGCATTCCCTGAACTGTGATTTCCTGAACAACGTCATCAAAGCGTCCCACCTCCTCCTATATCGAACGCACCGGCTGCTTCGATACCCAAAAAAGTCACAAAAAACCCACAAAGGATCCAGCATGATCGTTCATATTGCACCCGATGCGGTAGTTTGCCGTCCCTTGCGACTTCGTCGGCGCAAGGTGATTTTGAAGGATCCGCTTGCTCTGGGAGTTCTTGACTTCGATAGGCAACCGGCTACGCTCAAGAATCCTTCCCGATAGATCTCCTTCCTTCCCTGTTTCCGTTAAAATCCTCTAAGCTAAACGTATTGTTTATCACAGCAACCAAGCTAAAGCAAGGGAATCTTTCGGCATGGTTAAAACATAATTTCGCTCGCCCTAATGATATTAATAATCGTTAATACAGCGTTAATCCCTATCAATACTGCACGGACGCGGACTTGTCCTTCCCTTCTCCTTGGTTGAGGTTTTTAGGGCGCACCGAAGGCATCATGTCCGCCGGTCCAGGACCCGTAGGAGAAGTACATGGGTCTCTCCGCTACCACGGGCTGGGTTGAACTGAGGACTATAGAGACATCCCGGTCCGCGCCCACGTCGGCGTTGACGTTGACCGTCAACCGGGAATTCGCCTTGACCGTATAGGCTTTGGGTTGCGTGTTGCCATCGGCGAAGGTGTAGGTCAGCGTGACCTGCGCGTCTTCACTGTTGGGGTTGGCGATGCAGAGGTATTCCAGAAAGCCGGCCCGGGTGCATCCTTCGGCGAAGTTAAGGCTGGCGGCCGTCTCCGTGGCTCCCACCGCTACCGAGCCGTCCGTGCACCAGCCGCCGTAGTTGAAGTACATGGGGCGTTCGGCCACGATAGCCTGGTTGGAATCCACCACCATGGAGACGTCCCGCCCCGCGCCTACCACATCGTTCACCTTAATGGTGAACCGCGAGTGAGGCGCCAGGTTAACGGGCTGATCCTGCGGGCTCGCCCCATTGAACAGGTACCGGATGTTTACGTTGGCGGCCTGAGCTTGCGGGTTGGCCAGAGTCAGGTACTCGTCGAAGCCCGTCCCGGTGTAGCCTTCGGCGAAGTAGAACCGGGTGGCGGGCTGCTGCGCGAGGCCGGCGACCGTATGGCCGCCCGTCCATCCACGATAGGAGAAGTACATAGGCCTCTCGGCCGTTATCGGCTGGGTCGCGTTAACCTGCATGGAAACTTCCTGGTTGGGCCCGACCACGTCGTTCACCCGGACCGTCGTCCGGCTGTGCGGCAGCAAGTCGAAACCCTGCGGTTGGGTTCTACCGTCGGGAAACATGTAGGTGACCTCGATATGGGTGATGGAGCGCTGGGGGTTGGCCAGGGTCAGGTATTCCTCGAAACCGGGGCCGGTGTATCCTTCCGCGAAGAACCAGACCTGCGCCGGGACCGCCGTGCCGGCCATATCCGAACCGCCGGTACACCAGCCGCCGTAGTTGAAATACATGGGGCGTTCGGCGATGACCTTGCGATCTCCCAGGATACGCATGCTCACTTCCCGGTTCGCCCCCACTTCGCTGTTCACGGAGACAGTCACCCGGGTATGCGCCGGCACGGTGTAGCTCTTGATGGTGTCGGTGCCGTCGCTGAAGAGATAATCCACCATCAAGTGAGCCGCGCTGGCGGCATCGGGATTCAGGAGGGTCAGCCATTCGTCGAAACCCGAGCCCGTGTATCCCTCGGCAAAGGTCCCGCATTCGTTGGACATGTTGCTGTCAAAGATGTCGAAGAAGTTGCTCTTTATGACGGGTGTGCCCTGTGCGTCTACACCGAATACAGCGGCGAAGGTCTCCCCCGATACCGTCTTAGTTCCCCCGCTGCCGGTAACGGTCACCTCATGCGCGCGGCCGGAAGGCGTATGTTCGCTGACGTAGGCGGCGGTCAGGTTCCCAACGGCTGTTGCGGTGTTGCTGTTCAGGATGTTCTGGAAGTCCGTAAAACTATAGGTCAGATTCCAGGCGTAGTCTTTCGTCCCCTGGCAATAGGGATCGGGCACGCCCTGGAGGTAGGGATAGGGGTTCGGGCCCCCATTCCCGCTCCAGGCCCAGTTATAGCTCTCGGTATGCCCGCCGCAACGGGAGAAGTACGCTGTTATGATAGGCTGGCCCTGGTAGGTGGCCACCTGTCCGACCGTCGCCGCCTGGGCTGCCTTTATTTGAGGCGATTCTACGTTCACACCGCGATAGGCCTGGCAATCCCCCGTAGCGCAGATATCAAAGCCGTCGGAGGCATGCTTGGGGTGCAGCTTGTGGTTGATGGCGTAGGTCCGCATGAGCACGGTGGTGAGTCTCAGGAACTCGGTAGGGGAAGTGGCCGGCTCCTCCTCCTGGCCCCAGAGATAATACTCGACATGGATCTGGTTCACGGCCCAGAGTTGCCCCGTGCCGGCGCCGTACTGGACCTGGATCAT
>JAHEXQ010000188.1 GCA_023252035.1 Actinomycetes bacterium | reverse complement strand
TTCAGGGTCGCTGCGCGCGAGCATAGACCCCGATAAATGCACCCGTTGCGGCGTCTGCGAAGGGGCGTGCGCATTCGGCGCCATAAGAGATTTCCAGGTGGATCAGCATGCTTGCGAGGGCTGCGGCGTCTGCGCGCTCGTATGCCTGGACAAAGCCGTGACCGTTCGGCCGCGTCAAACCGGCTCCATCTTTGTTTCCGAAACCAGATTCGGCCCGCTGGCTCACGCACTCCTTATGCCCGGCAGCGATGCTACGGGGAAACTCGTAACCGCAGTCAAGCTGAGCGCCTTGAACCTGGCTCGGGAACGTGAATTGCCTCTTATCGTGGTTGACGGCTCCCCCGGTATCGGCTGCCCGGTGATTGCGTCGATCGCGGGGGCCAGCCTGGTCCTGGCAGTAGCCGAGCCTACTGTTTCAGGGCTCTGGGGCCTCGAAAGGATATCGGAAGTGGCGAGACATTTCGGAGCCCCACTCTCCGTCTGCGTCAACAAAGCGGATATAAATCCGGAAATCACCCATAAGATCAGAGAATATGTCCAGCGGGAAGGCTCAATTCTGGCCGGCGAAATACCCTTCGATGAGGAAGTGAACCGGGCGACCATGCGAGGCGAGGTGCTGACGGAGACCTCGGATGGTCCTGCGGCTACCGCTATCCGCCGGCTCTGGGAGGGAACGGCTGAACTGCTTCAGCCGAATGCGAAGCGGGAAGCAAGGAGGTAGGATAATGCCGTTTGGAGATGGAACTGGTCCACTAGGTAGCGGACCACGAAGCCTGGGCGCGCGAGGGGGCCTCGGCCTAAGGGGCGTGCGAGCCATCGGGGGACGTGGCAGGATGGGTGGAGCGAAGCCGGGAAGCGGCCCCGGCGGCAACTGCATATGCGCGGACTGTGGGACTACCCAACCCCATTTGAGGGGCGTTCCATGTTACACACGCAAGTGCCCGAACTGCGGTGCCCGCATGACAAAGCAATAGCATTCTAGTACCAGAACTGTAATACGCCCTGCACAGACTGCGGAGCGAATTGCAGCCTATGAAGAAAGGCGGTCGACATTTATGGAAGTAAAGGTGGCAATCCTCAACGACAATATTGCAGGAGCACCTTCCTTCAAGGCGGAGCATGGCCTCTCCGTCCTCGTCGAGGTGGAAGGAAAATCTTTCCTCTGGGACTGCGGCCAGTCCGACATCACGGTAAGGAACGCCAAGGCGATGGGGTTCGACCTTCGCGCCATCTATGGCATTGGCCTCTCCCATGGTCACTATGACCATACGGGCGGGTTGCTGTCGGTGCTAGAGGCCTCCGGCCCTAAGAGGGTTTTCATGCATCCTGCCGCTTTTGCACCACGGTATTTCAAAGCCGGCGAGATACAGAGGTTTATCGGCATGCCCTACAGCAGGGGCGCCGTCGAGGGTATATCTCTTGAGCTGGTACTTTCGCGCGGGCCGGTTGAGGCGATGCCCGGAGTCCGGCTGACCGGCGAAGTGCCGCGCGTCACCATCTTTGAGGTATCTGAACCGAACCTGTACTGCATGGAGGATGACGAGCTCTTCCCCGATCCCTTCTTGGACGACCAGGCCCTGGTCATAGAAACCCCGGAGGGTGCGGTGGTCCTAACCGGATGTGCTCATTCCGGCGTCGTGAATATTCTCAAACACGTCCTGGAGGACCACCAGCGGATAAGGGCAGTGATAGGCGGCACGCATCTCGGCCTGGGTGATAAAAGACGCATTCAGCCAACCATGGATTTCCTCGATGAACTCGATATCGGCAAGATGATCTTCAACCACTGCACGGGAATAGCGGTCATCTCCCAGATGATGGATCGCTTCAAGGACAGGTTCGTGCCCGGACAGACCGGCATCGTAATGGCCGTGTAAAATTGAAAACCGTAGCCGCAAGGGAACAACCTTATTCGGGTCCCTGGCGTTTTTCGTAGGGCCAGGCGTCCACGCCGCCGTCCAGTACTGTGATGTTAGAGAAGCCGGCGCCCTCGAGGATGGTCGATGCCTCATAGGCACGCAGCGACGTCTTGCAGTACGCCACTATCTCCTTATCGCGGGGCAATTCATCCATTCGCCCGCGCAGAGCCCCGAGGGGCACAGGCACGCCGCCTGGTATGCCGGTCGCCTCGAACTCAGCGGGCGAACGCACGTCGAGCAGGAACAGATCCTCGCCCCCATCCAGGCGGGCTTTCAACTCCGCCGGCCCGATCCCGCGGTAAAGGCCATCGATCTTGTTGCGGAGACAATTCACTGTTGTGATGAAGGCATCCATGACCGAAGCGTAAGGGGGCGCATAGCCGAGATCCAGATTGGAGAGCTCATCGAGCTTCGCCTCGAAATTCATTGCGGTGACAGCCACTTCTACCCTTTTTGCGACATCCCCGAGTCCCACGGCCCGAATTCCCAGCAGCCTGCCACTGACCCGGTCTCCCACCAGCTTGAGGATGATGCCCTTGGCGCCGGGATAGTAATGAGCCCGGTCCGGGCACGATCACCGACTCCGCATCGAAGCCTGCGTCCTTGGCCTGCTTCTCCGTAAAGCCCGCTCGGGCCACATTGAAATCAAAGGCCTTCAGGATGCCCGTGGAATAGATGCCCTTGAATATCTCATCCCCGCCGCAGATGTTGATAGCCGCTACCCGACCCTGCTTGTTGGCGGTGGAGCCGAGGGGAACGTAGGTGGGCAATGGTTCGGACCGGTTAAACAGCGAGTCTTGGCACAATCACCCACCGCGTAGATAGAGGGGTCGTTGGTGCACATATGCAGGTCGGTGGCTATGCCGCCGGTGGGCCCGATCTCCAGGCCCGTCTCCTGCGCCAGCTTTACGGTCGGTCTGACGCCCGTAGCCACAACGACTAGGTCGGCCGCTATCTCTAGCGCTGAAGTGACGACCCGGGTGGCCCGGCCATTCTCGCCCTCGATGCGCACCACCTGCTCGCCCGTAAACACCTTGACGCCTTTCGATTCCAGGTGCCGCTGCACGAGCAGGGCCATCTCCGGGTCTAGGAACGAGAGTACTTGCGGCAAGACCTCCACCACCGTCACGCTGCAGTCCAGCCCCAGGCTGCATCTCCGGCTGACAAAAGCCTCCGCGCTCTTCATGGCGATGAGGCCGCCGCCTATGATGACGACGTGATGGCAAGCTCCGCCCTCCATCGTTGCCTTGAGCGCCTCGGCATCCTCGACGCCCTGCAGGGTATGGACGCCCTCGAGGTCGGTCCCGGAAATCGGCGGGATGCAAGGCTCGCTACCCATAGCCAGCACAAGGTAATCGTAAGGCAGCGTCATGACATCGCCGCTTACGAGCGACCGCGCCTCCACCTGCTTGGCCTCACGGTCGATGCGCTTTGCCTCTGTCTGATTGAGCGCCTTTATCTGCTTTACATTCTGAAAGAAGACGGGATCCCGTAGGACACCTATGGGCGTCTCCATCAGGTTACGCTGCTCGGCTACCTCGCCTGAGACATGGTAGGGCAGCCCGCAGCCCGCAGCCCGCAGCCCGCATAGGAAAGGAAAAACCCCTTATCCGCAATAGTGATATCCGCCTCAGTATCCATTCTTCTTATCTTGGCGGCTGCCTTGGGTCCCGCGGCCACGCCTCCAATGATGACTATCTTCTGCCCTGCCATCTTG
>JAHEXQ010000187.1 GCA_023252035.1 Actinomycetes bacterium | reverse complement strand
GCATGCCGGGGAGTAAAGCCAGCGTCCTCGGACGGATGAAGGTGGGGTTCATGCGGTTCAACACGCGGGCGGTCTCCCGCGCGTGGGACTCCCACCCATCCTCGCCGCCCAGCCCCATGAGGATATAGGTGGAGAATTCTATGCCCGCATCTTTGACCCGGCGGGCGGCCTCGACCATACCCTCCGCATCCACGCCCTTGCGCATCCGGGCCAGCACTTTGTCGTCCCCGCTCTCCAGGCCCAGATAGACGATATCCAGGCCCGCCTCCGCCAGGTTTCGCAGCGCCGCGTGCGATTTTCCTTTGAGAAAACGGGCGCCCGCATAACAGGATACGCGCTTGGCCTCAGGAAAGAGTTGCCTGATATAGGCGATGAGGTCGGCCAGTCTCGCCGCATTCATGGCGATGGTGTTGCCGTCGGCGAGGAAAATGGATTCCACGTGGTTGTATATGAGCCTGGCCTGGCGTACCTCCGCCTTCAGTTCATCCTGATCCCGCACCCTGAACCTCTTCATCTTGTACATGCCGCAGAAGAGGCATTGGTTGTGCGGGCAGCCTACGGTCACCTGAAATATCAAGCTCCCCGCCTCACAGGGCGGGCGAAAGACCGGGTCTTCGTACTTCACGCCTCCACCACCTGATAATCGTCTTCGCTGGCCGCCCCTATTCCCATCTCGACGGACCGGGCCAGAAGGGGCAGGTCCCAGATGCTTCCTTCGATGCGGTTTCGCGCATGGTAGGACCGGATAACCTTCAGGCCTTCCACATCTATGGCCACCTGGTCGCCGGAGCATAGGACCAGACCCGGCGTTTCCACCTGGCCGGAGTCCGGGCCCCCGGTCACGAAAGCACGGCGGCCATCCAGGATGACCAAATCCGGTCCGATAGCCATGTTCACCTCCGCGAGTTTCTGCTCGAGGTTGCGCATGTGCATGCCCGGACGGTCCGAGGGGTCCACCAGCCCCATGCCAAGTTTCAAGCTCAGGGTGAACCGCGCCAGCCGGTGCGTCTTCATACAGCAGAAGTATATTATCTTGGCGGCATGGTAGGCGCGCTCCGCGATACCGATGGAGTCGAGATACTGGCCGCCTATACCCACGCGCACGAACTCGAGCTCATCGAAGAACAGGAGCTCGTCGCCGATCTCCCGCAGCTCCTGCATGATGCCGAGGCTCGCCAGCGTCTTACGAGTGGGCAACCAGGGCAGACCGCTGGAGTCCCCTATCACCACTTTTTGCGCGCCCGCTTCCCGGACCAGCTCCACTGCCGCGCGCAGGAAAGCGGGGTCCGTGGTGGCCGGGCTGGGATCGTTGCTGTTGTAGTTGGGCTTCAGGAAAACCGTATCGCCGGGCTCTACCAGCCGTTCTAGCCCGCCCAGGGCGTCCAGGCACTGCTTAATTGAACCCTTCAGGTCGGGCCCGGCTGAGGTCCGGCTTACCAGCGCCCGGCCTTCGCGCTGCCAGAGATTCTCCGGACGCGGCCGGGGCTCAACCATGGTCTCCGAGGAGCTGGATTTCCGGATCAGAACGCCCAGCCCCTTGGTCACCGCCGTCAGCGGATTGATCGTCCAACCCACCCCGCAGAACGCTTATGGCCTTGAACGCCGCATCATGTAGATAGACGCGGTAGCGAAAAAGGCCTGCTCCCGTGCTCACCATGCGTTCGCGGATATCGCCTTGCAGTTCCTCAAAAGTGATCCAACGAGCCTCCTTGATCTCATCGATATCGATCGGATTCAATGCCTCACCCCTGGTGAAAGCGGTGAAGACATAACTTGTCCAGGGTTCGCGCTGGTCGCCGTGGGTGAACGTCGCCTCGATCAGCAGGATGAAGCGGTCAAACTCCACCTCTAAGCCCGTCTCTTCCTTCGCCTCCCGCTGAGCTCCCGTCACGAAATCCTCTTCCGGATGTACGGCCCCGCTGGGCGCTCGGTATATCCCTTCGGGGAACATATGCTTGGAGATGCCCACGAATTCGCCATAGTCCTCATCCTGGAAGATGAAGAGCGTCACATCATGGGAGCGTTCGTGTTTGCGCGAACTGCGTAGCATGGCCAGCTCCGGCCCGCTTATCTCGCAACGGGTTCCCAGCCGAAGGGGTGACCCGAACCGCTGTTCCAGTTCCTCGATCTGTTCTCTTTTCAAGTAGGACATAGAGTGATTCTACCACCCGATTGTTAGATTATGCCCGCCCGCTAGAGCGGCGGCTTGGGATTGTTACCCCGGGTTGACAAGAGGTGACCCTTTTGTCAACCCGGGGTTAGTTGATGTCAGCCCGGGGGTACGGTTCGGCCTCGTTCTTGACTGCCCTCTCGAAGAAGCCGCGCTGCGCCACCCGAACAAATGCCTCCACGACAGCGGGATCGAACTGCTTACCAGCGAGCCGTTTGAGCTCCGCCAGAGCTAGTTCGCTCGCCAGGGCAAGCCGGTAAGGCCGGTCGGCGGTCATTGCCTCAAAGGCGTCCGCAACGGCGATAATGCGCGAACCCAGCGGTATCTCTTCGCCCTTAAGGCCTTCCGGATAACCTCCGCCGTCGTAGCGCTCCTGGTGATGATAGACGAGGGGCAGTACCGGTTCGAGCAGCTTTACGGATTGCAGGATCTTGTATCCGATATAGGGATGGTCTTGCATCTCGCGAACTTCATCTTTGGTCAACTTGCCGGGCTTCTGCAGTATGCTCTCACGAATGCCTATCTTGCCGATGTCGTGCAGAATGCTGGCGTTGCGAATGAGGTCCACCTTGTAGGGCTCAAGGCCCATCTCCTCCGCGATGGCTACCGCATACTCAGTGACCCGGTTGGAGTGGCCGTGGGTGTAGGAATCCCGGGCGTCGATGGCGGACGCCAGGGCGGTGATGACTTCCAAATAGATTTGTTGCAGGTTCTCGAAGAGCCGGGCGTTCTCGATGGCGATGGCGGCCTGGCTCGCCAGGCTGGTAAAGAGGTTTATCTCGTGCTGGCTGAATACGTGCACCTTCTCGGTGTAGATGTTGAGTACCCCGATGATGCCGTCCTTGAGGCAGAGAGGTACCGAGAGCATGGAGCATAATCCCTCGCGCGCCGCCAATTCCGGGTACACGTGGCGCGGATCGCTGCAGATGTCAGGCACGGCGATGGGCCTGCCTTCCTGGATGACCATGCCCGCGATGCTCTCCCCCACCTTGATATTGCCCTTGCTGGTGTACTGCTCGCTCAGACCCTGCGATGCCTTTATCACCAGCTCCTGCTTCTCCCCGTCCAGCAGCATCAGCGACGACAGCTTGCCGCCGATGAGGGCCACGGAGAGCTGCGCTATCTGCTTTAGAACCGCTTCCAAACCGATGGAGGAGATGATGCTCTTGTCTATCTCGAAGATAGCGTGCAGTTCACTGATGCGGTCTTCCAGGTCGGCGTAGAGCCGGCCGTTATGGATGGCCAATCCCGCCTGGACTGCCATGGACGCCAGCAGGTTCATGTCATGATGGTCGTATGCGCAGGGCTCGGTGCTCCCGGAGACCAGGACACCGTAGGTCTCGTCCCCCCATTTCATGGGAGCGTAGAGCAGGCTCCGCAAGGGTGTATCGCAGAAGGGCGCGTACTCCGGCTCCTGTTCCGTATCTTCCACCAGGATCGGCTTGCCCTGGAAATAAGAATGCCAGGCCGCACCCCT
>JAHEXQ010000057.1:9169-13905 GCA_023252035.1 Actinomycetes bacterium | reverse complement strand
ATCCAGGAGCATAAGCCTCTTGACCGCCGGATAGGAGGTGAGGTCCACGCCTTGCATGATGACGTCCTCGTAGGCCAGGCCACCGAAACGGGCGTCGAGGTCGCGAACAGTGCGGGCCGATCCATACTTAGTGGGAATGAGGTCCTGCTGGCTCGTCTTGACCTGAAGCCGGGGAATACCCAAGGCCACGGGTATAGTCAGTATGAAACAGACGATGATTATCTGCCAGGGCCACTTCCGGCTCACGCGAGAGAAGAACTTAAGCATCCGCTCCTCTTAGGTTGCTCAGCTTGCCCATCTTACTTGTTATGCCATCCGCGGCGCTCTCGCATTCTCGGATGTTGGTTTCGGCACCTGCCGCGCGCATACCTTCCTCATCTCTTATACCCTTCGGGCTCAGAGGAAACCAGGACGTCAGATCAGGGTCATGCTATCATCCTCGCCGATGCGGCGCGCCAGCTCGCGAAGGTTATCGGGCGAGGGTTTGCGCGCGCCTCTCTCCATCTCCCGGATGAGGGTGAAGAGCGTGTTGTTGACGGGAGTGCTGATAGCCAAACCGCGAGCTTTCCCCGATACGTACCCGGCCAGGAACCGGTTGTCGGTCTCCCGGCGCGCTTCCAGGTCATCCAGGAGGGGCGACCTTACCTGGCCGGCCGGCAGTCCGCGCGCATGCTCGAAGAAATCCCTGGCCACCTCCTCCTGGCGGCCCCCGTTATCGCTCTTCTTCGGGGCTGGCCAATCGAGCGGTGCATTCAGTTTGAAGCCCAGCGCCCGAGCGACCTCGCCCACCTCTCCCCCCGCTTTCAGAACGATATCGGGGAGACCCGGCGGCTCTACCAGTTCGGCGAAGCCCTTCCCCAGGATAGCCTCCAGGCTATGTAGCGGCAGAGTATAGCAGAGAGCGGCCCATAGTTCCTCGCCGCAGGAATCCGAGATACGGACGGGGCCTAGGTCCGTCTTAGCCAGAGCCTCGGCGGATTTTCGCGCTCGCGCGCTGGAAGCACCCTTCACCTCACCTATACAAAGGCCCCGGCCTAACATCCTGGCTCTCCTGCCTTCCTCCTGCCATTCGCCCGCCCACCCCAGCACTCCCAGGAGTACGCGCTCGGATCCCACCACCTGGCCGATATGTTCGTAGCCCAGGTTGCCTGAGAGATCGAGGTAGAAGGTGGACCGGTGCACATGGGGCGAGAGGGCACGCAACAGTGAGTCCACATCTCGGGCGGGAGCTGCCAGGAAGATGCCGTCATATACGCCCTCGAGGCCACCGGCGGAAGCGGTGGGAACGGCGTATTCGCGCTCCTCCCCGTCCCGCACCAACCATAAGCCGCTCTCCAGATCGGACATGCAATCGGTGTCGAGGTCGAGGAGGACGGCGTCCTCACCGGCAGAGGCCAGCAAGGCGGCCAGCGCGGCCGCGGCTGACCTCTTTCCACAGACGAGAATCCTCATGTTCGCCCTTTCCGGCTCCCGAGGATATGCCTACTGGGTATTAGTCTGCAGGCCCGGGTCTTCCGGTCCCACGACCGGGCCCTGGTCGGGCGGGGGCGGCGGTATGGGCGAGGATGTCCAGATGAAGGTCGGAGTGCCCACCTCTACCCGGTCGAAGAGATCGACGATATCGCCGTTGGCCAGGCGTATGCAGCCATGGGAATAGAGCCCCGGTTCCAGGTAACGCGTACCGTGGATGAGCACCGTTCCGCCTGCGGCATCGGTCACCAGCGCCCGCATCCCCAGGGGATTGTCCGGCCCCGGCTCGATGCGCGGCGGCATCTCCTTGGACCAGTCAACGTTGGGGTTTGTCCAGGCCGGATCGTGTTCCTTGCGGATTATGTAGAATTTGCCCTGGGGCGTCGAGAACTTGGGCATCCCGGTGGCGCAGTAGTAGGTGCGGACAAGCGTATCCTTGTTGTAGAGCTTGAGGGTATTCCCCATGATATCCACGACTATGACGGATTGTACCTTTTCGTCCGGCAGACTCGGCGCCGTTATCTGTACCAACGGCTCCAGTACCCGGTCAGGCGAAGCGAGCGAGGCCTCCACGGCCGCCAGAGTCCCCTCCACGTCCATCTTCCGCCCTTCCCGCGCCGCGTGGTAAGTGAGCTGCCCGTTGGTATTGTTGAACTCCAGGCTGCCATCCTTGACCGACTGGTTTATGGAGCTCGCTATATCCGTGAGGCTATTCTTCAATTTGTCCCGGTCATAGCTGACCTTGATAGGTATGTCCAGGTTGAGCGGCTTGTTCAGCATGCGGCGGAAGATGCGCTCCAGGAGGGATCTCTGCCATCCCTGATCGTAGGCTTCTTCCACCATGCTTTCCTTATCGGCGGTGAAATCGAAATCGGCCGGGGTCAGGCTCCACTGCCTGTCCTTGAACTGCAGGGTAATGGGGCTCATCATGGGCTGCAGCGCGACCTCCAGAGCTTGTATGGCCTCCTCGCGCGTCATACCAGTGATATCCACGCCTAGCATGTAGGTGTGCGGGAACATCTCTCCCTTATGGACGGAATCCGCATAGGCCATCACGCTGAAGGCCAGTACCAGCACCAGCCCCAGGGCCACGGCGGCGATGAGCAGCCACCGCCGGAAGCTGTTCCGGGGCCGCACCAGTGACTTGAGCTTTTCCCAGTTGCTCATCTTTTGTTTGGTTCTTGCCGCGCTCATTTTCCTTATTATATCGTTCGCTTCAACCCCGGCTGCAATACAACAATGAGGTCTGTTCCGAAAATAGTATTCAGCATACCACATATTGTGGCTGATCGCGGTGGCGCACTGAACCTATTTTTCCCCTCTGATGGTGCCGCTACTATGGCATAGGCGGCTGTTCCGAAAATAGCGTCGTATTCATCCGCTACTGTTGCCACTACCGTGGCATGAGGGTCAGGCCCTTCTGTAAACCTGCCGGCTTTATTGCCGCCGGTGTCTCTCCACCAATTTCCCGAAATGATTCAGAAAAGAGAATTCCGAGAGCAGCTGCTGGCGTTCCCCGTGCAGAGTACGGATGCGGTTCATATCCCGCGCCTCACCCTTGGCGCCCTCCACCTCGATCTCGCGGGTGACCTCGGGCAGGCGCCTCTCGATCTCCCGCAACCTCAGCACGTAGCCGGGAATGTCCAGGGAGACGATCTGGTCCGTCTCGAACTTCGCCTCGGTCCCGCAACGCGAGCAGAGCCAGAATCCTGGCTCCTCGCTCGCTTTCATCCACCCTCCGCAAACGGGACAGCGTCTTCCTTCCAAACCCGGACCTCCGAGGCGATCAACCGGCGCCTGCGCCATTCTCCGTGACACTAAAGAGGGTGGGCCGGTTTTACCGGCCCACCCGAGGCTGACAGTATTACTTAAGGGACGCCCCCCCCCGGCTTCTATCCCTTCTCCCCAGCCTTCTCCTCCGGCGCGGGCCGCCCGCCGGTGAGCAAGCCGATTATCAGGACTATGGCGCCGACTATGAGCAGCGCCCACGGCACGTAGACCTTGGCCACGTTGATCTTGCTGATCTGGCTCTCCACGGAGTTGGAGTTGTCATCGCCCTTGATCAGAAAGCTCACCGAATCCGCCGTCTGCTTGAACTCGACCTTCGAAACGGGAGGAGGCGACGTGAGAAGTTGCTGCAGAGGCGCGAGCTGTTGCGCCAGTGCCGGGTTCGCGGCAACCGCCCCCCCGATGATCTGCGTCAGGGTTTGCAGTTCAGACTGGCTTGCATCGGGCCCAGCATAAATCGTCTGTGTAGTGCCGTAATCGTTGGCGATGGCCCCCGTCTTCGGCTCTATGCCCACGCCCCGGTTGTTGGTGAAGGTGTAGGCCAGTTTGATTGGCGTGGCGTCGGTCAGGGTAGCCAGCGCCGCCTGCTGCTGCGGCGTCAGGCTGGCCGCGATCTGAGCGAGGAGAACATTGAGGTCGAGGCCGCTGGCCGCCTTGATCTCTTGCTTCAGCGCACCCACCGTCGTCGTGGGCGGCAGTTGTTGCATCTTGCTATAGTAGTCGGCGAGCGGTACTCCCGTGTTGCCGCCCGAGAAGTCCAGCAGGGCGGTCCCCTCGACGTCCTCGTCCTTGTCGAACTTTATGTCGTAGGTCGCATTGGTCTCGTTCAGCCATACCTGATATGTCTGGTCGCTCTTGGTGTCAAAGGGGAAGTTGATGTAGTAACTGTCGCCCTTGGCGGCCCGGTTGACCTTGACGCCGGCATAGGTGCTGAGGGGGTCGTCAAGGTTCTTCATGTTCTTGCGGTCGAAGACATAAACGCTCTTAATAGAACCCTGAGGCTGGCCCCCTATACTGATGTTAGTGGTCTCCTCCACCACAGCCTTGCTCGACGTATACTCGGACTTGATGGACTTGAAGGTGTTGTCTATGGCCAGAGGCAAGGATATCTCCTGGCCCGACGGCAGTGGTGCGCCTGTCTGCGGGTTCACATACAGCGTTTGAGTTCCTTCGTAGTGCAGCGTGATATCCAGGTTATCGGGAAATTTCACCAACCCGGGCACAGCGACGGCCCACCACAGTATCGCTGCCAGGATTAGAAGTATCCCGATCACGATCAATACCTTGCTAAGAACGCCCTTCATCCTCAGCCTCCTTCCTTTCAGATTCGGCCCTCAAAACTCTTCATCTGTACTTATTCTGCGCCTTCTCCGGATTCTCCTTCGTGCTTTTCGCTTGATCTGTATAACATATTCCCGCATCGTTGCCGCGCAAACCGACCAAAGGTGTGGAGTCACTCGAGGCCTGCGCAGACGCGC
>JAHEXQ010000057.1:0-9159 GCA_023252035.1 Actinomycetes bacterium | reverse complement strand
CCCTACCTCCAGGATGCCCACCGAGTTTATGCGCGCGAAGATCTTGTCCGTGGGGCTTCCGGGATTGAAGAAGTAGATGCCGTACTCCTCCCGGTTATAGGGTTCATGGGTATGGCCGAAGACAATGGCATCGACCTGCTCCCCCTGGAACTCGCGGCGGACCATCTGGGTTATGCCCTGGGGGCCTCCGCTTCCATGGATAAGCCCGATGCGGCGACCCTCCGCCTCCACCACCAGCTTGGCAGGCAAGGTCTGTTTCAACTTCCCGTAGTCCATATTCCCAGCCACTGCGAGGGTCTTGGCGACGGTGGAGAGGCGCTCCATGACCTCGGGCTCCAGGATGTCGCCCGCGTGGAGGATCAGGTCCACTCCCCGCAAAGCCTCGAGTATCCGGTCCGGCAGGGGGCGCTTAAGGATATGCGTATCGGAGACGCAGCCGATCAGCATGCGATCAACGCCTTCATCTGGGCAAGCCCGGCGAGAAGCCCACGCCGGCCGAGCCTCCCGCATCCTTTTTGTAAACAAAGTAGAGCGGGCGCTCCGCGACCACCGGACGGCTCGCGTGCAGCACTACGGAAACCTCGCAGGAGCAGACCTGGTTAACAAGCATAGTGAACCTCGAAAGGGCGGGCACCTCGTACGCCCGCGTAACGGAATCGCCGTTATTCTTGATGAAGGTGGCCACCACGCGCGAGTCCACCTCTGCCGGGTTCACCAGGCAGAGCCACTCCTCGAATCCCGATCCCGTGTAGCCCTCCGCGAAGAACCAGTCGCTCGCAGGCCTGTTGGCTCCCATGACGGTATCGCCGCACGCCGCCCAGCCGTGGTAATTGTAGTAGAGAGGCCGCTCGGCCACGATGGGGACGTTGGATGTTACCGATACCGATACTTCCTTGTCCGGCCCCACATCCTGGTTCACCGAGATATTCCGCCTGCTATGCGCCGGTATCTGCAGGGTCTTTGGCTGGTTGCCCCCATTTTTGAAGAAGTAGTTCACGGTCACGTTGGCGGGCACGGAGTCGGCGTTCTGCAGGCAGAGCCACTCGGAGAAGCCAGTGCCGGTATAGCCCTCCGCGAAGTACCACTGCAGCGAGCCAGCCGTCGCGCCCATCACGTCCGAACCACCCGGCCAGGAACCGCCGAAGTTGAAGTAGAGGGGTCGTTCGGCCACGATAGGAACGTTGTTGGTGGAGACTATCTTCACCGACAGCTCCTTGTCCGGCCCCGCGTCCTGGTTGACGAAGATGGTCTTGCGCGAATGGGCATCCACGGTCTCCTTTTTGGGGATGACGTTTCCGTCCGTGGGCATGTAGAAGATATCGATGGCAGCATCCTGGTCGCCGGGGTTGACCAGGCACAGGTATTCCTCGAAGTTCTTCGCCGTGCATCCCTCTGCGAAGTACCAGTTCAGAGCCGGTTGGTTCACTCCGAGGACGTTATGGCCTCCCTGCCAGACGCCTCCGGAGATCGGCGACGTGTAGTAGAAATACATGGGCCTCTCCACCACCAGAGGGTTCTCGGCATGAATAGTGCAGCTCACATCCTTGTCCGGACCCACTACGTCATTCACCCGTATGGTCATGCGGGTCTTAGCGGGGGCGCTGTATGCCCTGTCTAAGGTGGCTCCGCCGGAGAAGCAGTAGCGCACCTCGAAGAGCGTAGCCGCTTCGTTGGGATTCATAAAGGTCAGGTATTCATCGAATCCCTCGCGGGTGGTCCCTTCGGCGAAGTACCAGTTGCGGGCGGCATTGCTGATGAGCAGGTCGCGCGTGGTGGAGTAGATCTTACCATCGGTGTATTCGACTTCCATCTGGAGCGAGCGCTTGCCGTCCGAGTACTTGGTGGTGTCCAAGGTATGGCTGAAGGGCTGAGCCGTCTCCACGCCGTCGGGCTCGCCGTCCAGACGATAATCAACCTGTCTTACACTCCCGGTGTCGAAGAGGTTCAAGACTATGGTTTGCTGGCCGCCCAGGAGCGCGGTGTCGCTGGGGCTCGTAATAGCTATGCGCGCGGCTTCATCCACCCCCATGGCGATAGCCTCCGCCTCTTTCTGAAGGTAGTTGGGAGCCCGGAGTTTCGTCTCCTGAGCGGTGTTGGAGATGAAAGCGGCTTCGGTGAGGATGGCCGGCATATTGGTATGGTTCAGAACGCCGACGTAACCTACGGGCCAGACGCCCTTCTCGCCCAGGGCTGTCTTGGGTAAACCCAGGACTTGTGAGAGTTGTGTGACGACCCGCTCCCCCAGTTGCCTGGACTCGGGCGAAGCGTTCTCGGCTATCAAGACCATGGTGTAGTTGGTGACGTTGTCGCCCGTGGAGTTGTGATGCACGGAGATGAACCTATCGACCTTGAGGTTGTTGGCCAGAGTGTAACGGGCCTCGATGCTCACATCGATATCGGCCTCGCGGGTCATATACACCGTGGCGCCCCGCGATTCCAACAGGCTCTTTAAGTCCTTTGCCACCGTCAGGTTCACGTCTGACTCGCGCAGTCCCGTGGGGCCCACCGCTCCCGCGTCGGAGCCGCCGTGGCCCGCGTCTATGCAAAAACGCCAGCCTGCCAGGCTGCCGCCTGCGGCGCGCGCCCGTTCTGTTTTCGCGCTCACTCCGGCCAGCGTTGCCAGGGCCAGTATCGTCGCCGTGATGAATGCCGTACTCCGCCGAATTGTCCTCATCTCCTCGAACTTGCTAAGAATAGTATTCGACACGAGGCGACTCTGTCCTTATGAATGGTCGAACAGGGATTAAGAGGGACTGGTAAAAAAGGGGTTCGGACGCGAACCTGAGGGGGGCGATGTCCTTACGGGGGGAAGGTCCCCCCGCAATCTCTGTAGGGGGGAGGTGCACGAGGGGGGCGGGAGCCCCCTTCGTGAGAGCGAGGTCTGCCGAGCGAGGTTCGGACGCGAACCTAGGGGGGCGATGTCCTTACGGGGGGAAGGTCCCCCCGCAATCTCTGTAGGGGGGAGGTGCACGAGGGGGGCGGGAGCCCCCTTCGTGAGAGCGAGGTCTGCCGAGCGAGGCTGACCCTTTTCCCAGGGTATTACAGGGCTTGCATGAGGCGGGCGGCTTCGGCGTTATCCGGCTGCAGGCGGAGCACCTCGCGCAGGTCGGCCTGTGCCGATTCGGACTCGCCGAGGCGGATATGCCCCAGCCCGCGGGCCAGGTAGGCCGGGAAGTAGTCTCGGTTCAGGATGAGAGCCTGGTCCCAGCTATCGACAGCTCTCCGCCAGTCCCCCAGGAGGGCATAGCAGACTCCCCTGTGGTAGTACGCCTCGACATGGCCCGGCTTGGCCTTGATGACGTGGTTGAAATCCCGGATGGCCTGGCATTGAAGGGGATTCTCGTCATAGCGCAGTCTGCGGCTGAGCGCGCGGGCACGCATATATAGGGCCTCCGCAAAGTCCGGCCTGAGCTGGATGGCCTGATCCAGGTCGCGGATGGCGGCGCCCCAGTGGCCGTGCTCCGCCAGCAGAGCGCCCCGCGAGAAGAAAGCGCCGGCCTCCGCCGGGTTCTCCGCGACGAACTCGGATATCTCCTGAAAGCGGGCGCGTGCCCGGCCGGCTTCCGCCGCGCGCCCCGGTGTAGATCTCACCTCGGACAGCGCCTCCATGAGCATCTTCAGCACCCGCTGGCTCCAGAGAAGCCCCATGTGCGTACAGAACCAGCCGATCTTCAGATTGGTCGAGCCCTCAAGGGCGCAACTCCCGTAAGGAAGTATCACTGCGTCCCAGGGCGTGAAGATGTTCACGTACGAGCCGAGCTCGGCATGGCCGTTATCCTCCGCAACCTTGAGCTCCTGCAGGAAATCGGCGTCGGGCAACATCTCCCGTGCCGCCGGCGCCAAGGCCCCCAGGAAGGCCATCCATGATCCATGGTGCGGCGTCCCTAGCATGACGGCGCGCCTGATGCGGCCGGCTCCTTCCAGCCATTCCGCGTAGTATCTCGCGACCAGGCCTCCCGCTCCAAAGCAGACGAGGTGGAGGCTCTCCGCATCCAGCAGGATGCTGATCTCCTCGACTTTCCTCTTCAACTCCCGGGCACTGCGCTTTAGGCTTCCCGCGGCGAAGCGCGACAGGACCAGATTATATACCTCGATATCGTAGGCCTGGAACCACTTTCGCATCAGCGCGCTGTGCACTTGAGTGGTGAAGAAACCGGGAACGAAGAGGACCGGCTGGCGGACATCGAGGGGAGGCCCCGCGAAATCCGGCAACTCCCGGAGCGCGTCGCTCAGGCGCTGGGGTTTGGCAACGGTCTCCACCTGCAGGGACATGTTCTATCCCTTACCGGGGCACCAGGGGCGTGACGCGCGAGGTGGTGCGGTGCAGCCGTGCCTGCATGAGAGTCCAGGCCGAATTGAGCGGACTCAAGGGCACCATCTTCAGAGGGCTCACCTTCATGAGCTTCAGTTGAGCCGCGGTGTTGTCCCGCAGGTTGTTGCAACCCCAGACCGTTCTCACGTTCTTGCGGCCCAATCTCTCCTTCAGCCGCGGCGCCAGTTCCTCGATGGCGCAGTCGCCGACCAGCAGAGTCCGTCCCGTCACGGAATCCACCTCATTTCCATCATGCCCCTTGCCCATCAGGATGGTGAAGCCCCCCTTCCCCTGGAAATCCAACCAGAGCATCTGGAGCAGGGTCAGGGTGTTATTGCGGCATCCCTCCGGGCAGCAACGCTCCTGCCCCTGCAGGACGCGCACGTCGGGCGGGAACTCGGCGAGGAGCTCGCAGGAGTAATGGCGCTGCCAGCGTTCCGCATCCCCCAGGATCTCTATCTTCGCTATGTCTCCCTCGCCGTAGCCGCGCGCCGCCGCCTCTCGCAAGTGGCCCACCTGTTCCAGGTCGAAGCCGAGCAACCGCGAGGCCACCACGTCCGTGGCCACCGGGTCATCCCCGCCGATGAGGAGGTCCAGACGCTCCGTGCAGCGTGGAGCCAACGCCTCGGCCGGGTAATGTCCGTGGAAGACCGCATGAACTCCCTCGATGAGGGCGAAGTCCGGGCGCACCAGCCCGTAGATATCCGCCAGCTTGAGGTGCAGGTTGAAATTATGGTCGGGGATGCGGTCCGCGTGCATGAGGAAGCCCATCTGGTTCTTCACGCTCAGCGTGACCGTGCTCATGGAGTGGGTCTTCAGCTTGGGCAGCGAGATGTAGAGATTGGCGTCCTTGCCGTCCATGAGCCTCTCCTTGACCCAGCGCGATACCTTCACCTCGCGGCCGAGGGTGGGCATGGTCACCGTCTCCTGCCGCCCTTCATCCAGGTAAACCGGCGTGGCGCCATTCGACTTGATGGCCTTGAGCATCCCCGAAGCTTTGAAGACCAGCCGGGTGAAGTTGCTCTGCGTGGCGTTCTCGATGACATAGACCCGCGACGCTCCTTCCGCCTTGAAATATCGGACCGCCGCGCCGACCACCTCCGGATCCGTGTAGGTGAAGGGCTTGAAGTCGATGGCGTTGACCTTGATGAAGACTTCACCCGAGCTCTTCAACAGCGCTCTGCCTCCGCCGAATGGTGCGAAAACGCCGGCGACCGCCTCGTCCAGGCTATCCGTGATGGGCTGCAGCACGACTTTCGGCATAGCATCCTCCTCTCCGCCGAACCCCGGCGATTTTGTTACAATCCGCGGCCAGGCCCCTTTTCGTAGTTAACTCTCGTCCAGGGTGCTTATCATCGGCGCTATTATATCGCGAATGGCTTTCCCCGGGTCGTCACCTTCATCAACCGCGCGCAGCGCGGCATGCATGAGCGCGGTGCCCACGATGACGCCATCGGCCACCTTGCCCACTTCGCGGCATTGCGATGCGTTGGAGATGCCCACGCCCGCCGCGACCGGCAATCCGGTCTCCCGCATGGCCAGGCGCAGAAAGGGCTCCAGCCGCTCGGAGAGGGAGTCGCGCAGGCCGGTGGTGCCCATGGTCGCCAGGGCGTAGATGAAACCACTCGCCAGCGCGCCGGAGGCCCGCATGCGCTGGGGGCTGCTGGTCATGGCGACGAAGAGGACGGTGTCCAGGCCCGCCCGGACAGCCTCGAGCCTCCAGGGCTCGAACTCCTCGAGCGGCAGGTCGGGCAGGATGATCCCGTCGGCGCCGGCATCCGCCGCTGCCGCGGAGAAATCCCGCAGCCCAAAGCTGTGGATGGGATTGAAGTAGCTCATGATGAGCAGCGGTTTCTCGGTCCCAGAGCGCAGCCTCTCCACCATACGCAGGACACCCGCCAGGCTGGTCCCCGCCTCCAGGGCGCGGCGCGAGGTCTCCTGGATGACCGGCCCGTCCATGGTCGGGTCGGAGAAAGGCACCCCGATCTCCAGCATATCGGCCTCAGCCAGCATGGAACGCATAATGTCCAGGCTGGTCTCGCCATCGGGGAAACCGGCGGTGGCATAAGCTATATAGGCGGCCCGCCGTCCTGCCAAAACGCCGAAGGACTCAGCTATCCTGCTCATGGAGCACCTCCTGCAGTATATTCACGTCTTTGTCTCCGCGCCCGGAGAGGCAGACTACGAGGGCGGCTTCCGGACTCATCTCCGGCGCCATGCTCACGGCCCGCGCTACGGCGTGGGCGCTCTCCAGCGCGGGGATGATGCCCTCGGTCCGGCAGAGCAGCTTCACCGCCTCCAGCGCCTCGGAATCGGACACGGCGCAGTATTCCGCCCGGCCGCTCTCCTTGAGGTAGGAATGTTCGGGTCCCACCCCCGGATAATCCAGGCCCGCCGAAACCGAATGGGTGGAATTAACCTGGCCGTCCCCATCCTGTAGCAGGTAGCTGCGCGCTCCGTGCACGACGCCGGCCCGGCCCCGGCAGAGCGTGGCGGAATGCTCTCCCGGAGCAGCGCCGCGCCCCCCGGCCTCCACTCCCACAAGGCGCACATCCCTGTCCTGCAGGAAGGGATAGAAGAGTCCCATGGAGTTGCTCCCCCCGCCGACGCAGGCCAGCAGGATATCGGGGAGCCTCCCCTCCCGCTCCTTGAACTGTTCGCGGACCTCCCTGCCTATGACGGACTGAAAATCCCGCACCAGCTCGGGGAATGGATAGGGGCCCACCACGGAACCGATGCAGTAGTGCGTCTCCTCCACCGTGGCCACCCAGTCCCGCATGGCCTGGTTGATGGCATCCTTCAGGGTGCGCGAGCCCGCCCTCACGGGGATGACCCGGGCTCCCAGCAGCTCCATGCGAAAGACGTTCAGGGACTGGCGCAGCGTGTCCTCCTCGCCCATGTAGACATCGCACTGGAGGCCCAGGAGCGCCGCCGCCGTGGCCGTGGCCACGCCGTGCTGCCCGGCGCCCGTCTCCGCGATGACGCGCCGCTTGCCCATCCGGCGCGCCAGCATGCACTGTCCCAGCGTGTTGTTTATCTTATGAGAGCCGGTGTGGCACAGATCCTCCCGCTTCAGGTAGATGCGGGCTCCACCCAGCTCGCGGCCAAGCCGCTCCGCCTCATAGAGCGGGGTCGGCCTTCCGGCGTAGTCCCCCAGAAGATGCGCCAGCTCCCTCTGAAAATCCCCGTCGTCCTTGGCCTCCTCGTGAACCGCCGCCAGCTCCGTAAGGGCCGCCACCAGGCTCTCCGGCACGAACATACCTCCGAAATCCCCGAAGTATCCGCGCCTCCGCGTCTTCTCCTTCATGGTCATGACTCCTTCACTTCTTTCACGAATCGCCGCATGAGTTCGGCGTCTTTCTCTCCAGGTGCCACCTCCACGCCGCTGGAGACGTCCGTCCCGAAGGGTTTGACTCTACGCATGGCTTCTGCGACGTTGTCGGGGCGCAGACCCCCGGCTAGTATGAGGCGCCGGCCGGCAGCGACACGGGAGGCGAGTTCCCAATCGCAGTTGATGCCCGAGCCGCCCTTGAGTCCGGGAGCATCGGCCAGCAGCGCGAAGCACCGCGGGTGCCCGTACTCCTCCGGGATTCCCCCTAAGAGCGAGACGGCTTTCAGGTAAGGCAGGCCGCAGGATTCGCAGAACCCGGCCTCTTCATCGCCGTGGAACTGGAGCATATCCAGCTCGCAGAACCGGGCTACGCGCAAGACCTCATCCCGGGAGGCATTCCGAAAAACACCCACCCTCAGGACCGAGCCTGCCAGGGCCCGGGAGATGGCGGATGCCGTCTCGGGCTCCAGGCGGCGGGGGCTTTCGGCAAAGACCATGCCCACTGCATCTACGCCCAAGGCCGCGGCGCTCAGCGCGTCTTCCGCCCGGGTGATCCCGCAGATCTTCAGCCAGATCATGATGCGACCCTCCCAGTCAGTTCCCGCACCGCGGCTTCGTGGTCGGGCGCCTGCACCAGACCGCTGCCGACCAGTACCGCCGCGGCTCCCAGGCGGCCCATCTCCTCTACCTCGCTCCGCCCGCTTATGCCGCTCTCACAGACACCGGCGACATCTCGAGGGAGGAGGGGCAGAAGTCGGCGCGAGGTATCGAGGTCTACCTGGAGGCTCTTCAGGTCGCGGTTGTTGATTCCCACCACGCTCGCTCCCGCCGCCAGCGCCCTGTCCAACTCAGCCAGGTCGTGCGCTTCCACCAGGCACTCCAGTCCCAGGCTCTGCACGGCGCCCATCATCTCCTCCAGGCCGGCCCCGGGCAGGGCCGCGCAGATGAGCAACACGGCGGATGCCCCCGCGGCACGCGCCTGGAGCACCTGGTACTCATCCACCACGAAATCCTTGCGCAACAAAGGCAGGGAGCAGGCCCCGCGCGCCTCAAGTAGATCGTCCAGCGACCCGCCGAAGAAGCTGGGCTCGGTGAGAACGGAGAGAGCCGCCGCACCGCCGCGCTCGTAGCACCCGGCTATGTTCCGCACCCGGACATCCGGCGCCAGCGCCCCGCGTGAGGGTGAGCATCGCTTGATCTCCGCGATAATAGCCGGCGCCTCCGCGGTGAGCAGAGCGGACTTGAGCGAAGCGGGCTGAGGCGTCTCCAAGGCTTGCTCTTCCAACAAAGACGGCGGTATCGCGCGCTTCTCCGCTTCGATGCGTTGCCGCGTCTCCACCAGCACCCTCTCCAGGAAGCTCATGCCGGCGCCTCCCGGCTGAATTGGCGGAGCGCATCCAGCCGGCCCAGTGCCGCTCCGCTATCGATGGAACGCCTGGACATCTCCAGCCCCTCCGGCACAGACCCCGTGACGCCCCCGGCCACCAGGGCCAGCCCCGCATTTAGGCAGGCCACC
>JAHEXQ010000056.1 GCA_023252035.1 Actinomycetes bacterium | reverse complement strand
CTGAACTCAGCGAGCGACCCTTTTGATTTCGCCACCCAGACAGCGATGTACAAACTGCTCTTCGATGACGTGAACAGGCCGGGCCTGGACAACTCCACGCATGTGTACTCGGACCAGCCGGTAATAGCCGAGCGTCCCATGTACTTCAATTACGAGGGCGTAGTGACCGGAGGACATGACGTACTGGGTGCCTCACAGGCCCAGACAAACTGGTATTTCGCCGAGGGAACCACCCAAGATGGATTCCACGAATACCTCTGCCTGCAGAATCCGGGGGACACCGTGGCTAATGTGACGGTGGAATACATGATGATGCCGGGCAGCGGTTCGAATATGACGAGGAATTATCCAGTGGCGGCCCACAGCCGCTTCACGGTTATGGTGAACGCAGTTGTAGGAGCGAACAAAGACGTGGCCATGGGCGTCACCTCCGATCAACCGGTCATCGCCGAGCGTCCTATGTACTTCAATTACGCCGGCGCCTGGACCGGGGGGCATGACGTGGTGGGCGCTACCGCAACCATGACCGATTGGTACTTCGCAGAGGGGACCACGAAGGCGGGCTTCCTGGAGTACCTCTGCTTGCAGAATCCCAATGCCGCAGCCACTACAGCTACGGTGCACTTCATGAGCTCCGGGGGTGACAGTGGGACGCTGGTCATACCGCTTCCCGCCAAGTCGCGCTATACGGTTCCCGTCTATGCGGTGCAGCCGGCGGAGCAGGACGTCTCGGTCTGGGTCCACGCGGAAGCCGGCATCATCGCCGAGAGGCCCATGTATTTCAATTACCGGCCGGCCGACCTGGGATGGACGGGCGGGCACGATGTCGTGGGGACCGACAGCGCCGCGGCACACTGGTACTTCGCTGAGGGGACCACGCGTGCGAATTTCGACGAATACCTCTGCGTGCAGAATCCCGGGAATAGCGTGGCTGCAATAACCGTCACCTTCATGACGGGAAGCGGCGCCAATATCCCGCTGACCTTCTCGGTCAACCCGCATAGCCGGTATACGGTCTGGGTGAATCCCGTAGTCGGGCCGGACCAGGATGTATCCATGCAAGTCGATTCCACCCAGCCCATTATCTGCGAGAGGCCTATGTACTTCGCCTACCGCGGTAACATAACGGGGGGACACGACGTCATGGGAGCCAAGAGTGCAGGCTCGCAGAATTGGTACTTCGCTGAAGGATATGCGGGCGGCGCTTTCGAGCAGTACCTGAGCATACAGAATCCCGGAGCCACGGTGGCCAACTTGACCATCACCTCCATGATGAAGAACGGAGATACCATCGTCAGCTACATGCAGGTGCAGCCCCGGTCGCGGAGCACGTGCTACGTAAACAAGCTTCTCGGATTCAGCAGCTTCTGCGATGCCGTCTCGGTGCATCCCTATACTACACCCACGGCTTGGGGCGACTACTGCAACTGGGTGAACGCCAACCTGGCGAGCAACGGAGTGGCCAAGCAACTGGTGGCCACCGAGATAGGATGGCCGGGCGCCTTTTACGATCCCGATAATCCCAGCGACCCCACGACCGCTTACTACAACGAATCAGAACAGGCCCGTTTGCTGGGCATGGACGGACTGGGCACGCTCTGGGTAGCAGGCGTGCGCAAGATCTGGATCTATGAAGACATAGACCCTAGCTGGGGAACATCATGGGATGACCGGTACTACGGGATGTTCCGGAGCGATGGCAGCGCCAAACCGGCCTGGGCATGGTACCAGTACTGGCAAGGCCAGGTGGCGACCTGGAATGGCCAGTAGGGGTTGAACCTCGATAGAACAGAGGGCCGGCTATCGCCGGCCCTTTTACTTGACTTAACCTGCATTGCTAGAATAGAGACGCACTAGGCACGAAACCCAGAGTAGCCACCCATGGAAGAATATCAGGATGCCCGGAGATGTGCACCAGGCCTGGGGTGGAAGATTGATTACTCCAGAAGCGCGGTCGAATTCGCCGGCAACTGAGGCGGAGCGAATACCTTTTACGCAGAGAAAAGGAGCTGCCTCAGTCATTCCCATGTTCCTTGTTTGGCTCGTATTGCTGCTGCTTTTCATCTTCCTTGTCAAACGCCTCTTCGGGCCCGTGTGGCCCGGGCTATTCCACGAAGATGGGATCGGCCAGCATGTCGGCGCCTTTAAATCCCTTTACAATTGGGACGGCCAGTGGTTCCTGGCCATCGCTAAATATGGTTACGCGAGTGTCCCTGCCCGCTTTGGCTGGGATATACCTTATGTGGCCACAGCTTTCTTCCCACTGTACCCGTTGGCAATTCGTCTCTTCTCTTACCCGCTGCTCGGCAATTTCTACGCGGCGGGGCTGACCGTCTCCTGGCTCTCGCTTCTGGGCAGCCTGGTTTACCTCTACAGGTTGGCGAGGATCTACGGAACCTGGGACGACTCGTACCGAAGTTGTCTGTTTCTGCTCCTCTTCCCTACCAGTATTTTCCTTATAGCCGGGTATGCGGAGGCATTGCTGTTATTATGCGCCGTGGCCGCTTTCTATCATGCCCGCCGTTCCTCCTGGGTACTGGCCGGGGTCTGGGGGTTTTTGGCCTGTCTGACCAAATCCATGGGCTTGCTCGTTTTCGTGGGCGTAGCCCTGGAGGCGTTCCGGCAAGCGGGCTGGAAATTTTCTGGGCTGCGCCGCCGTATGGCTGCCATTGCGCTAATGCCCTTGGGGTCGATCGCATACATGGTCTATCTCCAGATAGCCTTCGGCGATTTCAAGATCTTCACCAAAGCCGAAGAGGTCGGCTGGGGTCGCCGTCTCGACCTGATTGGGATCCTACGCGCGCTAAAACATCTCATTATCCCGAGCGGCTTGACCGGAGCAAAGTACGCGGAGAACCTCTACTTGGTGTTTTTTGTGGGCCTCTTTGCTCTGCTGATCGTCTATGTCTTCAAATGGTACGGGCTCCCTATGGGCGCGTTCTCGCTTGGCTGGCTGCTAATGATCATCTCTGTCGGCTCCACGGATCCGGGCTTTGTTCTGATGAGCGCCAACCGGCTGATTCTGCCGATCTTCCCGGCCTTCCTGGTCCTCGGCCGATGGGGAAAGGATCGCAGATTCGAACAGGTCTATGTGGTGGCGGGAACCCTGGGCCTCGCACTGTTTACTACTCTCTTCATCACGGGATTCTGGGCGGGGTGAGCGCCTGAATAATGGCACGGCAAAGGGCCGGCGAAAGCCGGCCCTTTTAGCGTTATCGGTTCAATCCACGAAGCGGTATTTTATCAGGGTCCAGAGAGCGGGCAGCCCGTCCCTCCAGGATATCTTCTTCCCCTCGTCCATTTCCCGGCCCGCGTAGGATATAGGCGTCTCGTATATACGGATACCCTTCTTCAATATCTTGGCCGTCAACTCCGGCTCCATCTGGAAGTTCTGCGTCTTTATCTCGATGCCCTCGAGGGCCTCGCGGGTGAAGAGCTTATAGCAGGTTTCCATGTCCGAGAGGGTGGTGTTGTAGAGGATATTTGTCACCAGCGAGAGGAACCGGTTCCCCAAGTAGTGCCAGAAGAGCATGTTGCGCCTCTCGCCGGTGAAACGGCTTCCGTAGACCACCTGCGCCTTGCCCTTGAGGACCGGATCGATTAGCTTGGGATAATCCTCGGGGTCGTACTCCAGGTCGGCATCCTGCACCACGATGAGATCTCCGGTTGCTGCGGCCAAACCGGTGCGTACCGCCGCCGCCTTGCCCTGGTTCTGTTCGTGCAGAAGCACCCTGATCATGGAGTCCGACTGCATGCGCAGGATATCGCGCGTGCCGTCGGTCGAGCCGTCGTCCACCACCACGATCTCCTTGTCCATGTCTCCCAGGTCCACTGCGCGGACCCGCCGGAGTATCTCCTGGATAGTATTTCTCTCGTTATAAGCCGGGACGATTATGGAAAGCTTCATGTATCTCCGTCCTCCGGATTCCCCTTAACATTCTCGCCAGTATAGCAAATGTGCGGCCCTTCTTTCATGGCTATCCGTCCCCAAGCTGTCAAAGCGGCTGTCAAAGCAGCCCGACCTTGCAGTAAAATAGGCGGCGAATCCATCGCCCGAGCCGGAGGTCAGCATTGTACGTTTTCGACCGCTTGAAGAAGCCGCCGTTTCTCATGGCGCTATGCCTCTTTGTGGTCGTCTTTACTATCGGGCTCCTCACCTACGATATGAAGGTAGACCTCACGCCCGACGGCACGCAGATGTTCCAGGTGACCAAGGGCCTGGTACACCACGGCAAGCTATTGGCGGAGCAGGACGACGGGACGCTCATGCCCGTGCGCTACGGGGTCACACAATCCATCTTCATGGTGCCTTTCTACGCGACAGGCGCAGCCTTCTCCCATATACAGGGAGTGCCTTATACGCCCGAGAAAGCCCTCCAATGGTCTTACCTGGCCAGCCCTTTCAGCTTGGCCCTCCAGGCCGTGCTGCTCTTCCTGGCCGGCCTTGCGCTCGGCTTCCGAAAACGCACCAGCCTGGCGGTGGCCCTCATCTTTGCCTTCACCACCTTCGCCTGGGGCTTGGTGAACTGGGATTTCAGCGAGCCTATCGCCGGGGTGCTCATCACCGGCGGCTTCCTGGCGCTGCTCCGCTATAGCCGGCGTAAGAGCCTGCCCAGCCTCGCCGCCGCGGGAGTGCTATTCGGGTTCGCCTTTCTCGCCCGGGCCACCCTCATCGCGGTACTCCTGGCGCCTTTCATTTACCTGCTAGTGGCGACCCGGAACAGGGATGAGGCAGGCGACGGAAGTCCGCTCTCCAAGCGGCTCGCCGGCATAGCGCGCGAGTTTGGGGTGGTCGGCATACCCATTGTCGCTGCCGTCGCCTTCCAGCTCTGGTTCAACTTCTACCGCTTCGGGTCCGTCACCAAGATCGGTTACGGATCCGACGAGGTCTTTGTGGCCAATCCTCTTAAGGGTATCTACGGATTGCTGGTGAGCCCCGGGCGGGGGGTGCTCATCTACGCCCCAGCGCTTATCATCAGCGCCGTTTTTTTCAGGCGCTTCATGCGGCGCAATGCGCCGGCCGGCGCCTTCATCCTCACTGCGGCGGCGGCCATATTCCTGGTCAGCGCTTTCTGGTACGGGTGGTACGGCGGCAATACCTGGGGACCACGCTTTCTCTTGCCCGTACTGCCGCTGGCCCTGCTGCCGGCGGGCGAATGGTTTGAGCTGGAGCGCCGATCGAAGGTAGCCACGGCGACCGTCTGCCTCTTGCTGGCCTTCGGCCTGCTCCTGGAGGTCTGCGCCGTCCTGGTGCCGCCCCAGGCCTTCGACGCCCACGATCGGCAGGTCAAAACCCTAACGGGGTTCACGCAGGAAGGCATACAGTTTCTTCCGCTGGACTCGAGCCCCTACTATGCCGTGACCTACACCCTGGGACGGCATCCCTATGGGCTGAACATCCACGGAGCGGCGTTAGGGCCGGGAGGCGCTTGGTCCGTCATCTGGCCGGGGTTGCTTCTGGGATCAGCCCTGCTGTTTCTCGCATGGCTCTTGATATCGACGCGGCGCGCCAACGCGCCTTGAGTGAACCGGATTTTTGACCCGCATTTGGGGTCTGGCCCCAAATGGGGGTCAGGTGCTCTCCAGGTACTCGTCCTCCACGTTAACGTCCCAGATATTGGATTTATCTGTCCGGGCTTCCAGTATGTTATCCACGGCCAGCATGGCCGTGAGCATCGAGTGATCCTGGTTGTTGTATTTGTGCAGGCCGTTACGGCCTACCAGCCAGAGGTTTTCGAACCTGTCGAGGTAATCCCGAAGCACGGGGAAACGCTCGTAGGTGCCGAAATAGGCGGGGTAGGCTTTGGGCATGCGGACCACCGTCCCGTCCAAGACCTCTCCTGGTCCGATCATCCCCATGCTTGCCAATTCGCCCGCCGCCCGGTCAATCAATTCGCCGTCCTCCAGACTCCAGAGCTCATCCCCTTCCTGGCAGAAATACTCGAGGCCTATCCAGACCGTATCGGGATCGGCCACCAGATAAGGGCTCCAGTTGTTGAATATCTGGATCCTCCCCATCTTGACACCGGGCTCCTGGATATAGATCCAGTTATCCCGCACCAGCCCTTGTGCTTCCCGCTTGCCGTCGCGGATGTTCAATTCACGGAGGAGAAGGCCGACGGTGAGAAAGTCGCGATATACGAGTCCCTCGCTGACCTCCCGGATGGAGGCTGGGACATCGGCCTGGAGGCAGCGCACGAGTTCCCGCATGGGCATGGAGGAGAAGAAATGGTCTCCCGGGAAAGCCCGCCGCTCGCCTGTAGCCGCGTGCACCGCCTCAACGGCGGCAACGCGGTCTCCCTCCAGCCTGACCATGTCCACTCTGAAATCCTCCCAGATCTCGCCACCCCCCTGTCGCACCCGTGCCGCTACAGCTTCCCACATCTGGCCGGGGCCGCGCGGCGGGTAAAGGAACTGCTCGATGAGAGAAGTCTCCGAGCCCTTCTGCGCCAGGTCTTCCCGTGCATGCACGATGCGGCGCGCGGCGTGCTGCAGGGTTCGCATGATGGACAATCCCTTTATCCTTTGAGCCCCCCATTCCGCGCTGATATCGACGCAGGCAACGCCCCAGAGTTTCTCCGTGTAGGACTGGAAGAAAGTCTTATAGAGCCTGCGGCCGAAACGGTTGATGAAGAATTCCTCCAGGTTGCGCTCATCCTTTATCGGGTGAATGGCGCTGCGCAGGTAGCTGAGCAGTATGAGCATGGTTCGTCCCGGCCCCAGCTTCGTCAGCGTATCCAGGCTGAGCGTCACCGGGTAATCGAAGAACTTGCCCAGGTAATAAATGCGCGACTTCCGCTGCCTCAATAACATGACCTGCAGCGCCTCGTCCGCATCAGCGGGCAAACTCTGCATGTCCGGAGCTAGCGGAAAAAGGCGGAGCCACCAGTTCATCACCCGGTCCGTCTTGGAGAAGAAGCGGTGGCCGCCGAGGTCCATCCGGTTGCCTTTGTACTCGATGGTCCTGGATATCCCGCCCATGTGGCAGCTTTGTTCGATCACTACCGGCTTAATGTCGGTCCTTTCCAGGAGTTCCAGCGCTGCGGTCAACCCTGCCGGTCCGGCGCCTATGATGACTGCTTGTTTTTCTTGCATGCGTTCTCCCGCGCGCTTCGCACCTATTTCGTAAGGATAGCCCACTGAAAAAAGAAGCCGACCCTTACCACGTCCTCCTCCATCTATCCATAAATACCTTGAAGTCCTGCGAGACTCAAGCCCCCTTGTATTGCGAGTTTGCCACCTCGGCGACGGCGATGCAAAATATATAGGAGTCCCGGCAGCGACAGGCGAGACGTAACGAGGTGCCATCCTGATAGACGACGAGATCTACGGCCAGCAATACTACGACGGTGAGGGCGAGAGCGGCTATGCCGCCTACGAGGACGGCGAGTGGACCGCCCAGCTCTGCGGCCTCTTCATGGATCATCTGAAACCGCGCCTTATCCTGGAAGTGGGATGCGCCAAGGGCTTCCTGGTGAGGCGGTTTCGCCAGCGCGGCATCGAAGCCTATGGCGTGGACATCAGCCGTTATGCCATCGGCGCTGCGCCTGACGATATCAAGCCTTACGTCTCGATCGCCGACATCCTGGAGCTTCCCTTTGCCGATAGCTCTTTCGACCTGGTCCTCTGCATGGAAACCCTGGAACACCTGCCGCCCGAGCTCGTGCCGCAGGCGGCCGCTGAACTGGCACGGGTCTCCTCGGACAAGGTGCTCGCCTCCATCCCCAGTTTCGGCTTCAACGACTACGGGCCGCAGGGCTTGCCCATCCTGCCGGGACAGCGGGAAGACGCCCTGGCGGACCGCCCCTTTGCCGAGATAACCCTGGACGAGAAGGGGCATCCCCATCACGGGCATCTGACCCTGGCGACCTACCGCTGGTGGACCCGGCAGTTCGCGGGTTGCGGACTCTACCGCCTCGGATGGCTGGAGCGCGACATCAATGCGGATAAGCGGCTGCACGACTTTCAGTTTCAGATTTACGCGCTGCTGAAGACCTCGCGCCCCGAGGTGGAGATGCTCTGGCCGGATGTGCAGCGCGCGTCGCTCACGGCAGGAAAGCGCGATGCGTCTCAGTTGGGACCCGGTTTCTACCATTTCGATCCAGGCCTGGGGGGGCGTTGGACGACCGAGCAGGCACTCTTCTTCCTGAGCGGCCGTGGCAGACGCCGGCTGTACCTGGAATACATGCTCCCCGCTGGACCGGGCAACCTCAACCCTTACGTGGTGGTGGAGGGGCGCCGGGAAGCACTGCCGGAGAATTCGGGCACCTGGGTCGGCTTCCATCTGAAGTTGAGCAGCCGGAACTCCATCACCCCCGTCTTGCTCGGAGTGGACCGGGACTGGTCGCCCGCGGATACTTCCGGCAGCCCCGACGAGAATCGTTACGGCATGGCCTTCCGCTATGCCGCGCTGTACCGCAGCAATGCGGGGGGCTTGCGCCGCCTGAATCGCAGACTCGTGAACAAGCTGGAGGCCCGGTTCTCACCCTGGAAAAGGCGGACCACTCCCTAGAGAAGGAAGGAGCCGGTATGGATAAGGAAGACTCTGTGAGTTCAGAAGAACTCATGCGCGGCCTGGCCGCCGGAGCGGGTGAGCGTGAGAGCTCCGGTGCCTATCCCGAAGAATGGCTGCGCGAGCCGCCTCCAGAGGACATGACCACCGGCGACCGGGAACTGCACGAAAACCTCATCATCGCCAACCAGAACGCGGATATGGTGAATGCTGCAGCGCAAGCCGCCCGCGGCGCCAATCCCAAGGCCTGGCTGAAGCGGGTGATGTTCAGGCTGCTCCTTTTCCACCTGGATCAGCTGAACCATTACAGCACCGCGGTTGTCCGCGTCCTGAACCGCATGAATGCCGAACTGGCGGAGGCGCGCCTCCGGGACAGCGGGCTGCGCGAGGAGATGGAGAAGCTGCTCTCCGTCTTCGGCCATCGCCTCGCCGACCTGGAGGAGGCTCGGCTCGCCCAGCGCTTGGAGACCTTGGAGAAGGCCTCGCGGGAGCGGGGGATCCTGGAGTGACCATCCGCTTCGTCATTCCCTGGTACGGCGATATTCCCGGCGGGGCCGAGCGGGAATGCCGCCGCACGGCGGAGGAGTTGGCGGCGCGAAGCCACGGCGTGGAGGTGTGGACCACCACCATCCGCGAGTTCGCCAGCAACTGGAATATCCCCTACCACCCGGAGGGCTCAATCGACACTAATGGAGTCATGGTGCGGCGCTTCCGCGCCGACGTCACCGATCACACCCGCTTCATATCCCTGAACCAGAAGGTCCTGGCCGGAGAGATCCTGGGCGAGCAGGAGGAGCGCGATTTCCTGGCCCATTCGGTCAACAGCCGGCGGCTGATCGAGGCGCTGAGCGAGGAGCCCGCCGAAGCGACCTTCATCATCCCCTATTGTTTCGGGCTGACCGTGCAGGCTGCCTACGCCGATCCCGCGCATACCTGGATGATCCCCTGCTTCCACGACGAAGGCTATGCGCGCTTCCGCGTCTATAGCGACCTCTTTCCCCGGCTGGCCGGACTGGTGCTCCATACGCAGGCGGAGGCGGACCTGATAAGCGAGCTCCACCCCACGCCCGCTGCGGCATTGCGGGTCCTGGGGGAGGGGGTGGACGTCGAGCTGTCCGGAGACGCCGCCAGTTTCATCGACCGGTATGGCTTGCCCGGCCGCTTTCTCCTCTACCTGGGTCGCAAAGACCAAGCGAAGAACGCGCCGGAACTTCTCCGCTTCTTCGCTTACTACCGCACCCGCTACCCCGATTCGCCCCTGCGCCTGGTGATGGTCGGCCCTGGCAGCGTGGATATCCCCGCCGGGGTGCAGCCCTGGGTAAGCGACCTGGGATTCATCCCGCGGGAGCATGTGCTGGATGCGCTGGCCGCAGCGGAGCTGCTGGTGCAGCCCTCCCTCCACGAGTCCTTCTCTCTCGTACTCATGGAGAGCTGGGCTTTCGGCAAACCGGCCCTGGTCAACGCCGGCTGCCAGGTGACGCGGCAGGCGGTGGAGGCCGCGGACGGCGGGCTCTGGTACGAGGGCTATCCGCTGTTCGAAGCCGCCCTGCAACGGTTGGAGACCGACGAAAAGCTCCGCGCGACTCTGGGCGAGCAGGGCAGACGGTATGTCACGTCTAATTTCACATGGTCGAGGATAGTGGAACGTTACGAAAGCCTGCTGGCGTCCGCCTAGCGCCCAACCCCTTCGTAGGTGAAACCCATCCGCCGCAGGACCTGGGGGTCCAGGCAGTTGCGCGTATCCACGATGACGGGGCTGGCCATGAGCTCCTTCACGCGACGGAAATCCAGCCACTTGAACTCATCCCACTCGGTGAGTATCATCAGCAGCTCGGCCCCCTCCGCCGCCGCGTAGGCATCGGGCGCCAGTGCCGCGCCGGCGGGAGGAGTCACGGCATTGGCATGGTAAGCGGGGTCAAAGGCAGTGACCTGCGCGCCCGCCTCCAGCAGGCCGGCGATGACGGTCAAGGCCGGCGACTCTCGCAGATCGTCGGTGTTGGCCTTGAAAGCCAAGCCTAACACACCTATTCGCCGCCCGGCGAGGGCGCCGAGGTGTTTGCGGGCCTTCTCCACCATGAGGGACATCTGTTCCTCGTTCACTTGCATCACGCCTTCGAGCAGCCCGAACGTGTAGCCGGCATGGCTCGAGATATCGATGAGAGCCCGGCAGTCCTTAGGGAAACAGGAGCCTCCGAAACCCGGCCCGGCTTTCAGGAATTCGAAGCCGATGCGCCGGTCGTAGCCCATACCCAGTGCCACCTCGCGCACGTCGGCGCCTACCGCTTCGCAGATGTTGGCGATGGCGTTGATGAAGCTGACCTTGGTAGCCAGGAAGGCGTTGGAGGCATACTTTATCATCTCCGCCGACGCGGGATCGGTAACGATAAGAGGAGCGTTGAGCGGCCGGTACAGCTCGGTCAGTATCCCCACGGGACGCTGATTTTCGGAGCCGACCACCACGCGGTCCGGGTTCATGAAGTCCTCTACGGCGGAGCCCTCTCGCAGGAACTCCGGGTTGGAGACTACATCGAACTGGTGCAGGCCATCGATGTTCTCCTCGATGATGCGCTGCACCATTCGGGTCGAGCCCACCGGCATGGTACTCTTGTTCACCACGACCTTGTAGGCGTTGATGGCAACCGCGATGCGCCGGGCTACCTCCTCCACCGCCGAGAGGTCAGCCGCTCCATCGTCGCCGGAAGGCGTTCCCACGGTGATGAATATGATCTCCGAGCTACGCACAGCTTCGTCGGTGTCGGTGGAGAAACGCAGGTTGCCGGCGTTCAGGTGCCGGGACACCAGGGGCTCCAGGCCCGCTTCGAGGATGGGTATCTTCGCCTGCGCCAGGCGGGCTACTTTATCCCTGTCCTCATCTACGCAGATGACCTGGTGGCCCATCTCCGCGAAACAGGCGCCGCTCACCAGGCCCACGTAACCCGTACCTATGACCGCAATCCTCACAGATTCGCCCTCCCTCGGTATGAATTCAGCATCTAGTCTAACGCCCCCTTCGGAAGCAGACAAATCGGGGCGGCTAGTCCAAACTGCGGCTTCCTGCCTATCAGCCTCGGAGAAAAACATCGATTCCCATTGATACTCCACAAGGATTAAATCGGCTCATTTTGCTAAACTGCAGCTCAGAGGGCTTTTATGTGCGGAGGTAAGAGCTAAAGGCGGAGGCCCCCGCGTGTCGAAAATAACCTTGAAAGCAATCTTGAAAGGAGACAATTTCTTGTGAAAACGGCCTCTGCGCACCGCCGCGATGTTGCCATCGTTCTGGCGGCGATATTAATCCTCATGACTTTTTCCTTCGCCTTCCCGGTGATCATCAAGGCACACGCGGAGCCCTGCCCGTCCGGATGGCACCTGGACTGGTCGGTGAACACCGGCTCCATGTTCAAACACGCCTCTCCCACGCTGGCCGACGTGGACGCGGACGGCTACCAGGAGACGGTCGTGGGCAACTACAACGGCTACGTCTATTGCTTCGACGCCTTCGGCAACCAGCGCTGGGCTTACGGGACGGGCGCATCGGTGGAAGGAGCGCCCCTGGCCGTGGATATCGACGGCAACGGCACCAAGGAGATCTTCTTCGGCAGCGACAACGGCTGGGTCTACGGCCTTGACGGGCAGGGACGGCCGCTCGCCGGATGGCCGCAGTACGCCGGTTACGATTCGGGTTTTCAGGGAGTTTTCGGTTCGCCGGCCGCCGGCGATATCGACGGCGACGGCGGACTGGAGATAGTAGCGGGCTCCTGGGGACATTACGTCTACGCCTGGCACGTAAGCGGCGCGGTCGTGCCCGGGTTTCCTTTCAACAACTACGACACGGTCTGGTCCTCGCCGGTCTGCTCCGACATCGACCTGGACGGCCGGGCCGAGATAATCATCGGGGCCGACTGCACCGGCGCTTCCTGGTGGTACCCGCCGGGAGGCATACTGTGGGTAATCCGCGGTGATGGAACGGTGGAGCCGGGATTTCCCAAGCTCATCCGGCAGGTCATCTGGTCTTCCCCGGCGGTGGCCGACCTCAACCTCGATGGTTTCCCCGAGATAATCGTGGGCACTGGCCATTATTACGGTGAGGATGTGGCGAAGGGGGACGGCTACCACGTCTACGCCTGGGACCACCTGGGCAACCCGGTGCCCGGCTGGCCGGTCAACACCGGCGGCAATGTCTTCTCCTCGCCCGCCGTAGCCGACGTCAACGGGGACGGGTTCTTCGAGGTGACCTGTGCCAGCCTGGACGGCTGGCTTTACCTGTGGACGCACGACGGCAAGCTTATCTGGCAGAGGCACGTCTGGGACGCCAACAAGCTGGCCTCTCCCATCATAGGCGACATCAATGGGGACGGCGTGGTGGATATCCTCATCGGCGACTCCTGGGAGCTGACAGCCTGGGACGCCAACGGCAATGAGACCCTGGACCAGTCCCTCAACGGCATCATCTGGTGCACGGCGGCCCTGGGCGACATCGACCGTGACGGACGCGTGGAGGTCGTGGTCGGCAGTGGCGCGGGAGGAGAAGGCGGAACCCTGTTCTGCTACGAGGGCGGCCCGTACAACGCCAACAAGACGCCCTGGCCCATGTTCCGCCGGGACGCCGCGCATAGCGCGGGACTGCCCCATCAGGAAGTGCCCGATGCCTGGTCGGCTTCGGAGATACAGAGCCGGTGGTACCTGGCGGAGGGCTATACCGGCCCCGGTTTCTCCGAATATGTGCTGGTCATGAACCCGCTCGATAGGGCCGCGCGCATCCAGCTCCGTTATCTGCTTCCGAGCGGCATGTCGGTGGTTAAGCTGTACGACATCGGCGCGCACAGCCGGTTCACCATACCAGTGAACAGCATGATACAAGGCACCGATGTGAGTATCGCGGCCATCTCCAGCGACCCGGACCTGGTGGTGGAGCGCTCCATGTACTTCAACTACCAGGGCAAGACCGGGGGCACCAGCGTGGTGGGTATCGACAAGCCGGCCACCACCTGGTACCTGGCGGAGGGCTATACGGGAGGCGCTTTCGACACCTATGTGCTCATGGCCAACCCCGACCAGCAGGCTACGGCGCAGGTTGACGTGACCTTCATGACCGACCGCGGACCGGTCAACGGCGGCCATTATTCGCTGCGGCCGAAGTCCCGGACGACCATCCATGTGGATGACTTGCTCCCGGCGGCCAACGTCTCCACCAAGGTGGTCTCCAACATTCCCATCGCCGTGGAGCGTGCCATGTACTTCATCTACTACGGCTCTGCCGGGGCCATCGACGGCGGGCACGGCGCCAAGGCCGTGAACGCGCCCGGGCTGACCTGGTACATGGCTGAAGGATACACGGCGGGCGGCTTCGACACCTGGCTCCTGGTTCAGAATCCCAACGCGAACCCGGCCAACTGCGTCGCCACTTTCATGAAGCCGGGCGGCGCCACGCAGGACTTCCCCTTCCAGGTGGCGGGAAGC
>JAHEXQ010000055.1 GCA_023252035.1 Actinomycetes bacterium | reverse complement strand
TGGCACGGCTGTACGCAGATTCGGGATTCAAGGTCCTGGCCGTCGATGCGGACCCCGACAGCAACCTCGCCTCCAGTCTGGGGATTCCAGAGGAGCGCATGGCTTCGGTGGTTCCCATCGCGGACATGAAGGACTTGGTGGCCGAGCGGACCGGCTCGCAGCCCGGCACTTTCGGGACGTTCTTCAGGATGAATCCGAGGGTCGACGACCTTCCCGATTCCCTCTCCGTTACCCATGCGGGAGTGAAACTCCTGGTTATGGGGACGGTGAAAGAAGGGGGCGGAGGTTGCGTCTGTCCGGAATCGGTCATGCTCAAGGCGCTGATGCAGCACCTCCTGCTGGCGCGCAAAGAGGTCGTGGTCCTGGACATGGAAGCGGGCATTGAGCACCTGGGGCGTGGCACGGCACAGTCCGTGGATGCCATGATCGTGGTGATTGAACCCGGGCTTCGCAGCATCCAGACAGCGAAAGCCATCCGGAAACTGGCCGAGGATATCAAGATCGGCCGCGTTTTTGTGGTCATCAACAAGGTCGAGCGCCCGGAGGAAGTGGAGCGGATAAGGGCGAAGCTCGACGGCATGACACTGCTGGGTACGATCTCCTTCAGCCCAGCCGTCCGCAGTTCGGACCTGGAAGGCATCAGTGCCTACGATGCTGACCCTGCGTTCCTCGAGGAGCTCTCAGCTATCAGGAGCAAACTGGAAGCGGAACTCGGCCCGGAGATCGTCTGAGGTGCAGCGATCCGAGGCAGAGTGAAACATCACATCCTGATCTGTCCGGATAAATTCAAAGGCGCCCTTACCTCGCCCGAGGCAGCTTCCTGCATGGCGCGCGCCATCCAGCGCGGATTCCCAAGCGTACGACTGGATATCTGTCCCCTGGCGGACGGCGGTGAGGGGACCATGGACGCGCTGCTGGAAGCGACCCGGGGAATCCGCGTGCCGGTACGGGTCACCGGCCCTCTGGGGGAGCCCGTGGACGCGCTCTTCGGCGTGCTGGGCGACGAGCGGACAGCAGTGGTGGAGACGGCCATGGCCTCAGGCCTGGCCCTGATCCCCCCAGAGGAACGTAACCCTCTCTTATCCACAACCCGAGGGACCGGCGAGCTTATCGCTGCGGCGCTGGATCAAGGGTACCGCAGCTTGGTCATCGGCATCGGGGGCAGCGGCACTTGCGACGGGGGCGCGGGCATGGCCAGCGCCCTGGGCATCCGGTTTCTCGATGCCCAGGGCAGGGAGCTAGGCCCGGGTGGAGAGTCGCTTCAGGACCTCGGGTCCATGGACCTGACCGGACTCGATCCTCGCGTTGCCGAATCCTCTTTCGTGGTGGCGTCCGATGTGGATAATCCCCTCTGCGGTCCGCAGGGTGCCGCGGAAGTCTATGCCCCCCAGAAAGGCGCCTCCCCCCAGGCCGTTCAGGCACTGGAGAGGGGCCTTTGCCGCCTGGCCGAGGTCGTACGGAAGGAGACGGGTTCGGACGTCGCTGCGCGCCCGGGAGCTGGAGCGGCCGGAGGGTTGGGTTTCGGCTTCATGGCCTTTCTCGCCGCGAAGTTGCAGCCGGGCGTGGAGGTGATCATGCAGGCCGCGGGGTTCTCTCAGCGGTTGGAGGACTGTCTGCTGGTCATCACCGGAGAGGGCCGCCTGGACGAGCAGACCGCCCGCGGGAAGACGGTGGCGGGAGTGGCTCGGGCCGCTGCACTACAGGGTGTCCCCGTCCTGGCCCTGGCGGGAGAGATCGCCGGAGGGCTCGCGGAACTGCACGAGCAGGGCCTCACCGCCGCTCTCGGCATCCTGCCAGGTCCGCTCCCCTTGCCGCAAGCGATAGCGGGTACTGCCTCCTACCTCGAATCCACCTGTTGGGAGCTGGGCCGTCTTCTGAACCTGTCCTTGGCTTCCATCAAAGGGTAGAACCAGGCGCTATGCTATAATTTGCAGGGAAATAAAGCAGGAAGCGATTGTTGGACGGATGGAACAGCTAGTAGATTCACATGCCCGGGTCATAGACTACCTCAGGCTTTCAGTGACGGACCGGTGCAATTTAAGGTGCGTTTACTGTATGCCCCCGGAAGGGACCATCCCCCTCCTCCATAACGACATCCTGACCTACGAGGAGATGGTGCGCTTCGCCGCCTGCGCCTGCGCCGCGGGGATATCGAAGATCCGCCTGACGGGCGGAGAGCCGTTGGTGCGCAAGGACGTCGAGGTGCTTATCCGCAGGCTCGCGCTCCTGTCTCCGGAGCTTGATCTCTCGCTCACTACGAACGGGGTCTTGCTCTCGGAATACGCCGATATCCTACGCCAATGCGGACTGAAGCGGGTGAACGTGAGCCTGGACTCCCTGGATCCCCGGACCTATGCGCAAATCACTCGCGGCGGGGAACTGTCCCGGGTTATCGCCGGGATAGAGAGCGCCCTACGCGCCGGCCTGGAGCCCGTGAAATTGAACGTGGTGGCTATGCGAGGCGTTAACGATGACCTGGAACCTTTCGTCCGTTTCATGCACGAGCACCCGGTGGATGTACGCTTCATCGAGTTCATGGAGACGAAGACAAACGTAGCCAGGGGCATCCGCTATTTCATCCCGGTTGAAGAGGTAGAGCGGCGTTTGGCCGCCTTCGGAGTGCTGGAGCAGACCAACGCGCCCGTGGGTGCGGGTCCTGCACGCTACAAGTCACTGCAGGGCGCCCTGGGCAAGGTCGGGTTCATATCTCCGGTCAGTTCTCATTTCTGCCCAACGTGTAACCGGCTGCGCCTTACGGCTGACGGTAAGCTGAGGGCTTGTCTCTTCTCGAACCATGAAACGGACATCCGGAGCCTGCTCCGCTCGGGCGCTTCGGAAGAGGCCGTGATCGAGGCCATCCGCGAGGTCCTACAGGCAAAACCCAAGGACCACGGGCTGACTATCGGCGGTTTGAACAGGACCATGTCCCAGATAGGAGGTTAGCGGTGAACGACCCTGAACCCAAGCGCGGCAGAAAGGCGAAGGAGCCCAAGCTCACGCACCTGGATGAACAGGGAAGAGTCCGCATGGTGGATGTAGGAAGCAAGCGGCCCACCGAACGGGTAGCCGTGGCGCAGGCCCAGGTTTTCATGCAGCCGGAGACCCTGAGCCTCGTCACGGATGCAGGGCTCAAGAAGGGCGATGCCCTGGCCGTAGCCCAGGTTGCCGGAATCATGGCTGCCAAGCGCACGTACGAGCTGATTCCTCTGTGCCATCCCATCAAGATAAGCGCGGTGACCATTGAGTTTGACGTTGACAGCGAGGCCTCGAGCATTACGGTGGTGGCCACGGCGAAGACCCGCGACCGCACGGGCATCGAGATGGAGGCGCTGACCGCAGCGTCCACGGCCGCCCTTACCATCTACGACATGTGCAAGGGCGTGGATCGAGCCATCACCATAAGCAACGTGCAGCTTCAGAGGAAATCTGGGGGGAGGTCGGGCACCTTCACGCGTTGACACAAAGGTGCGGCTGAAATGAGAGTAGAAGCCAAAGAGATGGAAGGTTTCACGAGGAAAGGCTCCGGCGTTCTGGGGGCGGTCTGCATTAGCGAGGAGAAAGGAACCCAGAAGGCCGACGTGCGTAGCCGCACGGTCCTCTTCGATCAAGGCCTGGAAGGAGACGCCCACGCGGGGTTCATGCACAGGCAGGTAAGCTTGTTGGCCACCGAAAGCATAGAGGAGATGCGCGCCAAGGGGTTGACGCTGGAGGCAGGGGCTTTCGGCGAGAACCTGGTGACCCGGGGCATCGAACTGAAGTCGCTGAGCGTGGGAGATCGGCTGCTCATAGGTAGGCAGGTCCTGCTCGAGGTGACACAGATAGGCAAAGAGTGCGTCTCGCGCTGCGCCATCTATTACCTGGCGGGTGATTGCATCATGCCGCGGGAGGGTATCTTCGCGCGCGTGCTGCGGGGCGGCCGGGTAGAGGCCGGCGATAGCATCGAGGTATGGAGGAAGGGACATGGCGAAGGAGCCTGAGATATTCCGGGTAGCCATTTTGACGGTTAGCGATAAGGGTTCCCGGGGCGAGAGGGTCGACGAGGCCGGCCCCGCCATCGGCGTCATCGCGCAAGCTCAGGGTTGGGAAATCATCGCGATGGAAGTCGTTCCGGACGAGCTGGACCGGATCTCGGAAGCGCTGCGGAAACTCAGCGACGAGAAGCATGCCGACCTCATCTTCACCACAGGGGGAACGGGAATGTCACCCCGCGACCTGACACCGGAAGCGACCCGCGCGGTCATCGATCGTGAGGCTCCCGGTTTCGCCGAGGCCATGCGCGCAGCTTCCTTTCGCATAACACCGCACGCCGTGCTCTCGAGGGCGGTGAGCGGCCTGCGCGGCTGCACCCTGATCGTGAATCTCCCGGGGAGTCCCCGGGCCGTCAGGGAAAATCTAGAGGTTATCCTGCCTGCGATTCCGCACGGTCTGGAGAAGCTGAGAGGCAGCAACCGGGATTGTGCGACCTGATGTCCGGCGTGGCAAAGCGCCTGCTGAGCGGGTTTGCGACTTCGATACAAGGTGTTTGGAAAACTTGGTTTCGGCATGATAGTATAATACGGCGTATCCGAAAAGCGGCATCCATCGGCTTCAGTGCTGGAGGTTAAAGTGGTTACAAGACGCTTTGCCAAACTTATTGAGACAAGGGCGGAGAAGATCGCCAAGCTCTGGCTTAAAGAGGTCAAGGCATCCAAATACACCCCGACGTACCACGCCTTTTCGGAGGAAGAGCTCTTCAACCTGGCGCTTCGCGTGTACGAAAGCTTGGGTTACTGGCTGAGCCCCGAAACGCAACGTGAGGAGATCCGCCTCTACTACATGGATTCTGGGAAGCAGAGGTATCTGGAGGGCTTCCGCCTCGAGGAAGTGGTAATGGCCCTCATCCTTTTAAAACGGTACCTCTGGCTTGAGGTGTTGAGCGAGGGCTTCGTCTCCAGCAACCTGGAGCTTTACCAGGTTCTGGAGTTGAACAACCGGGTGGTCCTCTACTTCGACCGGGCCGTCTATTTCACTATCGCCGGCTACCAGGAGGCCCTGGAAGAGGCAGCGCGCCAGCAGTTCTAGGGTTGGGCCTGCCGCGGGTCGCGCCCCTGCGGTTTTTTTCGTACCCAAGGAGCGATGTGCAGCTTTACCTGGTGAGGCACGGCGAGACCGAATACAACCGGCGCGACCTTTTCCGCGGCCATCTCGATATCCCCCTTAATCAAACGGGTAAACGGCAAGCCGCCGCGGCGGCAGATTGCCTGCGAGACGTGGAACTGGCCGCTTTCTATTCGGGTCCCCTGCAACGGGCCGTGGATACGGCAGCCCTTATCGCCGCACCCCACGGCGCGCAAACCCAAGTGCTTCGCTCGCTGAACGACATCGATTATGGCGCCTGGAGCGGCAAGACCGTGAGCGAAGTCCGCGAAGCCTATCCTGAATGCTACGAACTCTGGGCGCACCGCCCGGCGGGGGTGCGGTTTCCCGAGGGCGAGAGCCTGCGCGAGGCGCACGCTCGGGTAAAGGAGGGCATGGAATGGCTCTGGGCGCGCCATGCCGCCGAGGCCATAGTCATCGTCGGGCACAAGGTCGTGAACCGGCTGGTGCTCTGCACCGCATTAGGATTGCCGCTCGCAGGGATCTGGCGAATCGAACAGTCCAACGGAGCCATCAATCTCATCCAGCGCAACGAGCGCGGCTACATGCTGATAAAGATGAACGATACCTGCCATCTTACCGGTTGCGCCAGCGGCCAGAGCCTCACCTGACGGGCTACCGGAAACACCGGTCGTCTTCCCGATTGATAAACAACTCTCGGGTAGAACTATGCCATAAGGAGGTGGACATATTGCCAGGGTTATTCATTTCGAGATCTTCGCGGATGAGCCGGAACGCGCGGCGAAGTTCTACACCGACGTCTTCGTTTGCCAGACCCAGAACTGGGGTGGCCCGGTCGAGTACTGGCCGGCGACCACGGGGCCGGAGACGGAGCCGGGTATCAACGGGGCTATAACGCGGCGCATGCCTGAGGCCTCGGCCACTGTGAACACCATCGATGTGCCGGACACCGATGCGTTCATGGAGAAAGTAGCCGCGATAGGAGGAAAGGTCGTTACGCCCAAGATGACGGTACCGGGCGTCGGCTACATGGCTTACTGTCTGGATACGGCGGGGGATCCCTCCGGCATCATGCAGGTGGACCCCAACGCGGCCTGAGATCAGGCGCGCGCGCGAGGCCGGCTGCAGATCCCGGCAGTCGCTCTCCTGAGCCCGGGACTGACTGCACTGGCCTCTGGCTTCACCGGTTGCGATACCCAGGCGGAGGGTTCTGGCGGCACCAATAAAGCCAGCGCGGGAGATCACGAGAATGAGCGAGATACTGGCCGTTCCCGACAGCCATGCACGACAGACTGTGGTCACTGCAGGATAGCTGGTCATCTTCTGCTGCGAGATTGTTTTTAGCATAAGAGCCGGCACATCGACCATTAAGATCGTATTGCCGGAGACGATACCGCAGCCGTACCACTCCAGGGTTAACATATGGCTCAAGGTCATGGGCAAGGTCTTCGGAAGATCGGGAAACCGGTCATCGAGGCGCAAGGGCTGCGTTTCACCCACTGAGGGCATATCCCCCTCTCCGTCACCAAATCCACTGCACTACGTAGTAGACGCCCGCGCCCAGAAAGGCCACTCCCGCCACCTTCCGCGCATACTTCTCGAACTTCGCCGCGCGTTCCGCGCTTTTCCAGGCCCGGCTCGCGCCCAGCGAAAAGAGCAGGGCCAACAGGAGTACCGGCAAGCCTGTTCCCAGCGCAAAGGCTGCCGGCAAGGTGACACCCCCGGCTATCGTCTTTATGGCCAGGGGAATCAGTATTCCAAAGAAGAGGACCGCATCGTAAGGGCAGAACACCAAGGCGAAGAGAGTGCCCAACATGAAAGACCCCCACAAGCGGTCGGCAGGGAGTTTCTTCCACACGAAGGCCGTAAACCTTCCTTTGAAGATCTTCAGCTTGAGGACATCGAGCATGATAAGAGCGGCCAGGATGAAGAAGGGACCCAAGATGTAGTTGGAATTGCGCAGGAATCTGGATAGGCCTGTTATGTTTATCCCCAGGTAAACAAGGCCCAGCCCCAGGGTGATATAGCTGAACGCCCGCCCCGCCGCGTACATAGTGCCCGAGACCAAGGTCTTCCTTCTGTCGTCGGCGCACTTGCAGATGTAGGCAAGCGCCGTCACGTTCGTCCCAATGGCACAGGGGGAGATTGATGCGAGGAGCCCCAGGGCGAAGGCCGCGAGAAGGGGTATGCCGGACCAGGGGTTGCCGGCACTGCCACCGGGAGCTTCTCCCCGGATAAAGGAACCTATCTCAGCCCGGATGTAGTTGCTGCACTTCTCCTGGTCCTGCCAGAGAAACCAGACCTGCTTCAGCTCCCTGAGCTCCTCCGGGCTCTGGGAATGGTCCACTAGAAAGAGCGAGGAACCTACCACCCCATACCTGTCGACCCTCTCTGAATTCGCGGGGTCGTCTATGGCCAGCCGTGTGTAGGGGATGCCGTGGATTCCCTCGCCTTCATAGGTCACAGCCACTTCCTGGGCGACGCTGTCCACCTCATCGCAGGAGAGGCACGGGATGCGAGGATAGAAGTAGACCATTTCCGGGTCCGGCGGCGGCGCCTCTCCTGCAAGGGCTTGGCCTGCGTTCAGGTTGACAAGTATTGCGACGCCCAACAGCAGCGCCAGTGCTGCTCCGGCTACGCTCGCCAAGGGCTTCCTCTTACCCATTCCCTGCTCCGCTCAGACCGTCGAGCAGACGGCGCAATTTATCCGCGGGAATAGATCCCGGACGGCTGTCCTGCACCTGCCCGGAAGCATCGATCAAGAACGAGTAAGGGACTCTCTGGATGTCGAACTTGTCCGTAATCTGCCGGTTATCCGGGCTATTGGCATCGGCCTGAATGAAGACGATCCGGCCCGCGTAGTCGGGTTCCACGCCCTTCAGGGTGCCCCGCAGTTGCGCGCAGGCCGGGCAATCCTCGGTTTCGAAGCTCAAGAAGACCGGCTTGCCGTCCCGCGCTGCTTGTTCCAACGCCTCCGCAGCATTAGGAGATAACGGTGCGGGTTCGCTTTCCGAGCCGAAGCAGCCCGCAATCGCCACCGCGGCTATCAAGGCCAGCACCAGGGCTATCCTCCAGAATCGCAGGCGCATCTATCGTGTCCTCCCTTGTTATTCTTCACTTCCGCTGTTTTGCCGAAACCATATTTCGGCATTACTCCAGCGAACCATAGCCCATTGCAAATGAGCGAAGGAATGAGCGAAATCATAAAGCGAAGTGACTGCTGGGTACTGAACCGGCGCTCGTTTTTTCCAACCAGCACCCGGCCACCGATTCCAGAGCTTTGCGAGCGGTGCCGTTGCCGTTCTTGCGCACCAGTTCCAGGGAGAGTTCGACATTCTCGAAGGCCGTCAGCGTGTCCATCAGGTAGAAGAACTGAAAGACGAACCCGATTTGTGTGCGTCGGTATTCGGTAAGTTGCTTGTAGCTCCAGCGGGAGATGTCCGACCCATTGATCACGAGTAATCCTCTGGTGACATTATCCATCCCGCTGATCAGGTTGAGGAAGGTGGTCTTGCCGGAGCCGCCAGGCCCCAGGACCAGTTCTCCCGGGGGGATACGCGGTCCTTGCCTTTCAAAGCCTGGACCTCGCCCTCTCCCATGGGATAAACCTTGGTCACGCCCGCAAAACGAATAAGGGTGCCGTTGTCCGTCACGGTATCTCCTTCGGATTCTCGATGCCGATTCCCACCTCAAGAGTCCAATAGTCCTTCGGTAGAATGCCCGCTTTCTTTGAGCTAAAAAGCTGAGATGCAGGGTGCTTTCAAACCGAATCAGTCGGAGGTTCGAGGCTGGCATCCTTCCTTGGGGAAGTGACCCCAATGAAAGCAGGAACAGAAAAAACGAGCGGATCACCCGGATCTAAAAGGGGGTTTTTAGGGCATCCGATTGGCCACAGTTTCCTAGTAAGCACCGCCGCGCGGCAGGATAGCGTAGACGTGTAAGGTTTGAGTCTCAGCTCGGGGCGCGATAAGGATCCTCCACTCGCCCACCCTCAAGCGCCGATCTCCCTTAAGCTCTCCGGTGAGTGGCCTTATATCATTATGCTGAAAGGGATTTTGCAGCTCCTCCAGATCCGTGAGGGCAGCCAGAACCCGGGCCTTGGTCTTCTTGTCCAACTTGTGATATTGCTTTTCCGCGGCGGGCTTGACCTCAACCGTCCAGCTCATCCAGACTCTTTCCCTTGACGTCCCCGGTCACTTCCGCCCTGCCCTGCCGGATGACATCCACCCATTCCGGCCGGGAGAGCAAATCCAGTGTCTCCTGGTGTCTTTCTATATATTCCTCAACGAGCTCGGTCAGGATTTCCTTGATATTTCTCCTCTCGAGGCTGGCTATTACCTTCAGTTCGTCTCTCTTATCTTCCGGTATACGTACGTTCACCGTGGACATGTTCACACCTCCTCGCGCTCTATCTACAAGTAGATTAGTATACTAGTAGCTTTGTGTCAATGACTGGGCTCGAACCCGCCACCTCCAAGTTTTAGATGTGGGAAACTGTCGCCTGCGACAGCTTACCGCTTGCATGCGGGTCAGAAAAAGGATATGGAGCGGGTCACGGGGCTCGAACCCGCCACCTACAGCTTGGGAAGCTGTCGCTCTGCCAACTGAGCTAGACCCGCTCGAAGATGCCACGATTATTATACAACAAGACGGCGAGGGTCACGGGGCTCGAACCCGCCACCTCCAAAGATAATGCAGGGGAAGCTGTCGCATGCGACAGCTCGGGCGAAAGGGTCCGGGTTGGGGATAGCAATAGGTCACGGCGTGGTAACTTCGCCAAACAGCTTGGGAAGCTGTCGCTCTGCCAACTGAGCTAGACCCGCTCGAAGATGCCACGATTATTATACAACAGCCCGTTAAGGCGGAACTCGGAAATACCGAAGGAGTGAGTGCAAAGCGGCAACAGAAAGGAGGCGATGGCGGTGAAGAGCATCTTCGAGGACGAGGACAGTTTCCCCCAGATAAGCGTTGTGACCATGCATTTGATGATGGCGTCAATTCATGAATCGGAGGGCAAAGCGGAAGCCGCCATCGTGGAATACTCGCAGGTCTGCGAATACGACCCCGAGATCTTTCAGGTGTACGTCAATCGAGGCGCCTTGTACAGCAGGCTGCACCAGTTCAAGCGGGCCATTCGGGACTTCGAGCGGGCCAGCCTCTTGGAGCCCGGCGTTGCCTCAACCTACCTCAAGCTGGGAGACGCCTACCTTGCGGTAGATGAAGCCGGGCAGGCCGAGGCGGCTTACTTGAAATGCCTGGAACTGGCGCCGGGCAACCCGGCGGTAGTGGCTCGCCTGGAATCGCTGCAGCGCGGGCGTCTGGGGCTGGAGCCCCTGCGCATTTCGGCAGCATAAAGCTTCCCCAAATTAGTGGCAGTTCAGGCTCCGTGATACAGCGGAGACATCGCCCGGAGTTTCTCTATTATCGGCGGGAGCTTCTCTTTCACATAATCGATATCCTCGGCGGTAGTAGATTTTCCCAGAGAGAAGCGGAGGCTGCCGTGGGCGTTCTCCGGGGACATCCCGATGGCCAGTAGCACGTGCGACGGCTCCAGGGAATCGGAGCTGCATGCCGAGCCCGACGAGGCTGCAATACCGGCGAAATCCAGGTTAAGGCAGATGGACTCGCCCTCCACGTACTTTATGGCTATGTTGACGTTGTTAGGGAGGCGAAGCTCGGGATGGCCGTTCAGATTCACCTCGGGCATGGCTTCGAGAAGTCCCCGGATGAGTTCGTCGCGCCGCCTAATCATCTGCTCGGCCCTGGAAGCCTGTTCGGCACCGGCCAACTCCATCGCCTTGCCGAAGCCGACGATCCCCGGGACGTTCTCGGTACCCGCTCGGCGTTTGCGCTCCTGCGTGCCACCCTGGAGTATCGGCCGCAGCCGCACGCCCTTACGCACGAAAAGACAGCCAACGCCCTTCGGCCCGTAGAGCTTGTGCGAGGATACTGAGAGCAGATCCACGCCGAGCGCCCCAACGTTTACCGGTAATGCCCCCACCGTCTGTACGGCATCGGTATGCATGAGCACGCCGGCCTCCCTGGCCATGCGGGATATCTCGCTCACCGGCTGGATCGTGCCGATTTCATTGTTAGCGTGCATGATGGAGATAAGGATGGTGCCGGCTTTCAGGGCCTTCCTGACTTCCTCGGGATCGACCATACCGTAGCCATCCACCGGTACATAGGTTACCTCGAATCCGTCCTTTTCCAGAAGATGGCAGGTTTCCAGGACCGCGTGATGTTCTATGGCCGACGTTATTATATGATTGCCCTTGGCTGACGGTGAATAGGCTACTCCCTTAATCGCCAGGTTGTCGGCTTCCGTACCTCCGCTCAGAAGGATGATCTCGTCGGAATGGGCTCCCAGGGCCTCGGCAATGCGTGAACGTGCCAGGTCGACCGCTTTGCGGGCCTCTCTTCCCTCGAGGTATATGGACGACGGATTCCCGAAGACCTCGGTGAAATAGGGCTGCATGGCTTCCAACACTTGCGGGTCCGTGGGCGTGGTGGCAGCGTTATCCAAATAGACTCTGCGCATCTATCCTCACTCTCCGAAAACTAATCCACTCTATATATAATACATAGGCATTCCGCACTCGGCTTGCAGAGCGAGCTCGCGGGCAGCCAGCCCCTCCAGGGTTGTCTCTTTCAGCTTGTTCTGCAGCGTGAAGGAGAGCTCTTCCCAGACGTTGCGGGTGGCGCACCGGCCGGAGCGCGAGCAATCCTGCGGCTCCATCACGCAGTCGACCAAGTCCAGCGGTCCTATGGTGGCCTCAACGATATCGTAGAGCGAGATCAGCCCCGGCCCCCGCGCCAGCAGATACCCTCCCTTGGCGCCCCGGACGCTCTTCACCAGGCCGGCGTTTCTCAGCGCCGTTATCACATGCTCCAGATAGCGCTCGCTGAGCTCCTGCCTGCCAGCTATATCCCGCAGCAGTACGGGTGAGGCGCTTTTCTGCAGGGCGATGTCCACCATCACCCTCACTCCGTACCTAGCCTTCGTCGGTATCTTCATCTCGAATCACCCGATTATCCCTAAACCTCATCCGAATGGAAGAGCGGCGTGCTCAAGTAACGCTCTCCCGTATCCGGCAGGATCACCGCCAGCAGTTTGCCGCTGTTGTCCTCGCGCGCGGCGACCGTGATGGCAGCGGCTACGGCCGCACCCGAGGACACGCCCGCCAGGATGCCTTCCATCCTCGCCAACTGCCGGGCCGCCCGGTACGCCAACTGCGTGTCCACCTTCACGACTTCATCGATCAGGCCCATGTTCAGCACCCTGGGAATGAAACCGGCCCCGATGCCCTGAATGCCATGGGGGGCTGGCTCGCCTCCGGAGAGCACGGGGGATTCGGCAGGCTCCACCGCCACGGCTTGGAAGGAGGGTTTGCGCGCCTTCAGAACTTCCGCAATCCCAGTGATGGTTCCCCCGGTGCCCACACCGCTCACGACAATATCGACGAGTCCATCGGTGTCGGCCCATATCTCCTCAGCGGTGGTGCGCCGGTGGATATCCGGGTTCGCCTGGTTTTCAAACTGCTGGGGCATGAAATAGTCGGGATTGCCCTCGAGCAGCTCGCGGGCCCTCGAGATACTCCCCTGCATACCATCCGCGCCGGGGGTGAGCACCAGTTCTGCGCCCAGCGCCGCGAGCAGGGTTCGCCGCTCCTGGCTCATGGTGTCCGGCATGACTATCACCAGGTGATAGCCTCGCGCCGCAGCCACAAAAGCCAAACCGATGCCCGTATTGCCACTGGTGGGCTCCACGATAACCATGCGCTGGCCGGGCCGCAGGATCTTCCGCCGCTCGGCGTCGTCGATCATACCAACCGCGATGCGGTCCTTAACGGAGCCCAGAGGATTCATACTCTCCAGCTTGGCCACGACGCGAGCGTAGCAGCCGGCGGTCATCCGGTTCAACTCCACCAGCGGGGTCTTCCCCACCAGCTCGGTTATGTCCTTGGCTATCCTCAAGCGTTCTCCTTTGCAAAGGCACATTATCCGCTAGGGATTATATCATCCCCGTCTATTACTGCGCCAAAATAGCCCTCAGGGTATTCATTTATTATCCTTTAATAATCCGGCGATTATGCCGAATAAGAACTAGAGCGCACCGGCTTGAAGCATACAAATCCTGGAAGCCAAGACCTGGTAGCTAGCGGTGTCAAGGGTAAAAGGAGGAGAATCGGTGGAGACAGGGGCAAGAGATCCCAACGGCAGCGGGCTTACCCGCAGGGAGATCGAGGTGCTGCAACTGCTTTCCGAAGGATATTCCAATAAAGAGGTCTCCGATCAGCTATTCATAAGCATACAAACGGTCAAGACCCACGTTACCCACATTTTCGAAAAGCTCGACGCCAGGGACCGGACGCATGCCGTGGCTAAAGCCATGCGTTACGGATATCTAGCCTAATACACCCACAGCCGAACCCTCAAAACGCCTTGGAGCTTCGCGCGTCTGAAAATATAATACGTTTATGAGTCTATGGAGAAGGCTATTCAGCAAACTTAGAAGGCAGCGGCTGCTCTGCGACACTTGCGCTTTCGATTACCCTTCCGCCTGTTACAGGCCGGAACGCCCGAACGCCAAGAGTTGTCCCGACTACCAGCGCCGGTTCTAGCAGTCGCGGATTCCATTTTGCTAGATTCCGGGTCTGTTGCGAGAATACCGTCATTTTCGTCCTCTGCTGTTGCCACTGTGGTGGCATGGGCGGCTGGTCCCGGCGTTTGACTATTTCGGATTGCCATTAAAGATGGGTCAGGTGGCGAGCCTTGAGGAAGACCTCGGGCTGCGCCAGGGCTTTGTCTATACGGACCAGCATCTCATCCCGGTCCTGGGGCAGGCGCCCGTAAACCGGGACATAGTTGCTGATGTGGTCGGACATGAAAAACGAATCCGCCACGTCCAGCTCACTCACCAGCAAACGCATCTCCCGCATGACTGTCTGACCGCTCGCCTCCTGGAAGA
>JAHEXQ010000054.1 GCA_023252035.1 Actinomycetes bacterium | reverse complement strand
CCAGCCACCAGTCGGTTCCCGCATTCGTAGCACCGATCACGCAATGGCCTCCCGTCCACACAGCCCCGTACCCGCTGTACCGGAAGTAAAGCGGCCTCTCCGCAAGAAACTGGGCGGCGCTAGTGAGCCAAACCGAGACGTCCTTTCCGCTGCCAATTTCGCCGGGCACGTAAACCGTCCGGCGGCTTCGCGCCTCCACACGATAATTGTGCGTTATCACGCCGCCATCGCCCTCCTGGTATTGCGCAGTGATATCAATGCCGGCGTCCTGTGGATTTTGAAGCGTGAGCCACTCATCGAAACCCGGCCGTGTAGTCCCCTCCGCGAAGAAATAGGTCGTTGAGAGCGAGGAAGCGCCAACCACGTCATGCCCGCCGTCCCTGCGTAGGCCTTCCATGCCCGAGTAGTCGAAGTACATCGCCCTCTCGGCCACCACCGGCACATCCGCATGCAGCCAGAGAGACGACTCGTAGCCGGGCCCCAGCAGATCGTTCACCTTAAAGGTCGCGCGGCTGTGCGCGGGGACGTTCCTTCCCAAGCGGTCCACCTGTCCTTCCGTCGAGGTCTGGAAATGGAAGCTCAGATTCGCGGGCGTATCCCCGGGGTTGAGCACGCATATCCATTCATCAAATCCAGCTCGCGTGCATCCCTCCGCGAAATACCAGTCCTGTTGCGGCGCAGGCACGCCCGCTGCGTCATGACCTCCGCTCCAGATGCCGGAGTAGTTGAAGTACATGGGTCTCTCCACCACCAGCGGAATATCGCTGCGCACGACCGTGGAGACCTCCCGGCCCGTTCCCGCGCCGCTGTTCACATCCACGGTCGCCCGGGACTCCCCTGACAGCTCGATGCCCTGGCCCCCTAAGGAACCGTCGTTAAAGTGGTAGTTGATTGTGGTGTGGACCGTTCCCGTTCCGGGGTTCCCGAGGCAGAGGTACTCCTGAAACCCGGGACCCGTATAGCCTTCGGCTAAGTAGAGCCGGCCGGCTTCCCGGTAGATATGGAAAGCGCTGTTCAATCGCACGGTTGACGGCCCGGGATTGGTCAGGATGATGTCCCACGAGCCGGGCGCCGCCGCTCCCAGCTCGAAGTCGCATTCGAGCCTGCGCGAACCTTGCACCCGGACGGTGGAAGCGGTGAGAGTCGGCTGCCCCGCCCCTTCCAGACGCACGGAACCATCAGCCCTCAGACCCGTGCCTGTGAGGACCAGGTGCACCGGGCCCTGGTTCACGCCCTGGTTGGGACTCACCGAGGCAAGCGTCAGGGGTTCTTCCGTGAATATGTTGATACGATTCTCGTCCATGGTAGCTTGATAGCCGGCCGCGTTGAGAACACCCCGGGTGGTGGCGAGCATCTGGTGGAAGGCGTTGGCGGGCGCGGCGCCCGATACCTGTGCTCCATCGGTGCTATCCGGATCATGCCTCTCGTAACCGCTCACCGGGAACAGTACGTGTTTGCCCGCCACGTAATCTACGGCTACCGGGTCGTGGGATGCCAAAAGCACTCCCGTATAGGTTGCTGCACTATAGGGCGTACTCGGGCCCGAGGTCGAGGCGTTGCACCAGCTCGCGTCGATGATGTTCATATCGGGGAACCGGCCGTAGGCCAGTGCTTGCCCCATTACCCCCTCATAGATCATCGGGTCATGCGGGTCATAGCCGAGAAGCGCTGTGGACCAGAATCCCATAAAGTGCTTGCATGATGCCGTAACCCCGGCCCAGCCGTGCGTCTTGAGGACCGGTACGTTCAGCAGTTTCAGGGCCGAGCTATCGTAGGAAGCTTCGTTCCAGATGCCGTTGCGCATGCTTATGCGCGTCCCGTAGTCCGTGGTGAACTTGGGGTAGTTGATAGGATGATCGCTTTCCACGACATAGCCGTCGGCGTAATCGCCCTGCGAGAATTCGCCGACACTTTTATTGCGCACCATGGTCCAATCACGCACGGATACACGGTGGGTACCCGCATACAACGCCGCCACGTCGGCGAAAGACTGGGTATGGTCGTAGGCATTGTTCCGGTCGGGAGAATCCATGAAGGAGGTTGTCCACTGCCCATTATCGGCTATCACCACCTCGCCCGTGAAACCATCAGGGTGGTTCACGATGGCCTCAACCAGGCCTTTGACCACGTCCGTGCTGGTCATGCCGCGATCCTGCCACTCCGCGTTGACCTTGATGACCACCACGTCCGCCGGCCTGATCATACCGTCCGTTCCGCAATCGGGCCGCGCTTGCGCCGAACGGTAGAAGTGGCTTCCGCCTCCTCCCATCACGGCTATGAGGTTCGCGACCCCCTTATCCACTTTATCCTGCGGAATATTCTGGCTCACGAAGACGTCGGAAGCGTTACTGCTGCTCGCCGTGTGCGGGGATATGACCAGTGCCAGCGCCGCCGCCGCCATCTCTTTAAAGCTTCGCGTTCCTTGCTCAACACGGTTTGCCGCGAACCATCCGTGGCCCAGGAACATGCTCATAGCCACAACTATGGCTATGAGCAATCGGGTGCGCTGCTTGGGCTCGCCCCAGGCCGAATCGCCAAGACCCCGGCGCACGGCGAAAGGCGCCGGTAAAACCGCCGGAGCCGCTATACCGGCAATAAGCCAGCTCGACTGCGCCGCCGCAAACTGCTGGCAGGGATATCTCAAGCGCGAGGGTTTACGTCCGCTCCTGAGCATCAGCCACACCACGCAGAGAGAACCGAACAGGAAGGTGTGCCGCGCCATCAGGCGCAGAGCGCTTTGGTCCAGAAGAGAGAGCTTATGCCTGACTCGGTGTCTCCAGTTCATTTCAGGGTTCTCCTTATTCACAAGAGAGCCTCCGCTTCAGACGCGACTTAAGTCCATTATTAGCAGATTTGCCCGGCCTTCCGTAAGGGGTCAACTCGAGTAGGGCGTTTTTCTTTTCAAGCCCTGAGGGGACGGCTCCGGCTATGCCAGCCGGGACCCGTTCTCCTCCAGGAAAGCCAGGATGCGTTCATTGACGATACGCGGCTCGTTCGTGTGAACTGCGTGAGTCCCACCCGGTACCACTACCACCCGTGCACCGGGAATAGCTGCCACAGCATCCTCGAAAACCCTCAATGCATTCGGCCAGAGAGGTATTCGTCACTATCTCCTGCGATCACGAGTGTAGCGGCGGAGATGCGCCTCAACTCTTCCAGGTTGAAATCAGGCATTCCATCCACATGCGGGATATACGTTCGAGAAACTCCCTGCCCCTCGCCGGCTCCGGCGTCATACGCCTCCGCATCCTTTAGCCAGTCGAATCCCATGCGTGCCGCTTGAAAGGTGTTCATCTATCCCCTTGCGGGTCTGCCCGTTCCTATGCCCGGCCGGTCATTTCGCGATAGGCAACCATGGCTGATATGGCCTTGCATCCCATCTCCACGGTGTCAAAGACGGCCAGGTCGGTCCCTTCCGGCAAAGCAGTTTCGCCGTCCTGGTCCGGCTCTTTCAGCGTGGAGACGACATACAAAGGAACACCTCTCGCCGACATGGGGGCGTGCAGTTCAGCTAACTTAGCCATCATATGGTAATAGACCGTATCCCAGGCCTGCCCCAAGTCCAGCCCCCGCTCAATGTGCGGTGGCCCCAGGCCACTGGCGCGCGTCGGAGCTACGAAGATGAAGAGGAGGGCGTCCACCTCTCCGCTGTCCCTCATAATCTCCATCACCCGGGGAATTATCGTCATGTCCAGACCTGCTACGAGGTCCACGGGGTTGCCGGGTACCCACCGATCGGGCATACTCTTGCCTATTTCGGCAAGCGTCTCTTCGCTAAGTGCGACCACCTCGAGGCCATCCTCGGCGCAGATATCCGACGCCAGGACGCCCAGTCCGCCTCCTCCGGTGATTATGCCCACGCGGCGGCCGCTCGGTAGCTGGCGGTTAACAAAAGCCGCGGCCAGGCACGCCGCTTCTTCGATAGTCCCGGCCCTGACCAGCCCCGCTTGCCGGCAGGCTGCTTCAAAGATGTCTCCGCTGACGGCCATCGCCCCCGTGTGCGATTTCGCCGCAGCCACACCGGATTGCGACCGGCCCCCCTTAAGGATCACGATGGGCTTACGGGCCGTCAGCGCCCGGGCCTGCTCGAAGAATCGCCTGGCGTCCCGGGCCCCCTCCATGTAAGCGATTATCACGTCGGTGTCGGCGTCATCGGCCAGATATGCCAGATAGTCCTCTATCCTCGCATCAGCCTCGTTGCCGCTGGAAATCACCTTGGATACACCGAACCCATAGCCGTACAGTTCCTCCACCATCATGTTCAGGATATTGCCGCTCTGTGAGACCAGCGCGATGCGGCCCGCAGCCGGGTACATCATAGGCATCCACGGGAAGAGCTTGCACTTCGGGCAGGCTATGCCCTGGCCGTTGGGTCCCACCAGGACGATGCCTCCCGCTCGCGCCTTCTCGACCATTTGCCTTTCGAGGGCAGCGCCTTCCTCTCCCAGTTCCTTGAAGCCTGCGCTTATGACCAGTGCCGCTTTTACGCCCTTATCAACGCATTCCTCGATTACGGATGGGATTTCTCTCGCCGGTATGGTAAAAACCGCCAGGTCCACCTCATCCGGTATGGCGCTCACTGAGGCGAAACACCTATGGCCCAGAATTGATTCCCTTCCCGGGTTTACCGGGTAGATCCTGCCCTCGTACCCACCTATAAGGAGGTTGTTGAAGACGATGAATCCCCATTTTGCCGGATTCTCCGTGGCGCCCACAAAAGCTATGGAACGCGGATTGAACACGTAATCGAGATTAGCGAGTTGTACGCCACCTTCTTGCTCCATTATCCTGGCCATGCTGCGACTCTCCCTCCATTTGATCCCGTCCTACAATAACCGCGATAGGCCCAATTCTAGCATCATCCGGACCGTCCGGGCGACTGCACACCGTTTTTAGATACGTGCTGAGTAAGCTCTTCCCCCCATCCTGCAAATAGCTTGCGCCCATTCAGTTCCCCGGTTGAGTTCTAACTGCTGAAGATATTCTATCAACTGTGGCATGGCAACTACGGCCCTCGAACTCCCCCTACGACGCACTCGCGCCGCATACCCCCGCCAAGCCCGGCTATTAATCGCCTGCAGCCACCCGGCCGGCGACCAACCAAGGGGCCATGACGTCTATTCGTAGAGCGTTGATAGAACAAAAAAGCCTCGTGAGTTCACATCCTTCTCTATCACGCTCATAGCCGTTCATGTTTCGCAGGGTGGCCGGAAACCTGTTTCGCGTTAACGAGTCGCCAAGATCGCCTCTGTCTCGTTACTGTTCACCGCATCAGGAATCCCACAGAGAGGGGCAAGATTGCTGCGCAGTACTTGCGGTATGACGTGTCCGGAAGTGAGAGTATCTTCGGGAGGAGGGTGGTGCCGGAGGCCGGAATCGAACCGGCACGGAGCGAGCTCCACTGGTTTTTGAGACCAGCGCGTCTACCTATTCCGCCACTCCGGCAGGGAGTTCGGCATAAGCCCAGAACATTCTAACATCAGCTAGCGGTTCACGGGAGCCGTTTAAGCGTCGGTCAGATGGGTTGTAGGGGCAGTCCGGCTGTGGGATCCATATACCAGCGCCCCTTGTCCATGAGTAGGCGAAAGGAGAGATCTTCGGACTCCTTGATCTCGATCCTGGCGCCACCGGCCGGAGTGATCCATCCGGCCACCAGCGTAGCCTTGACAGCATCCTGATCGGTGCGCAGGGTCTTCACTTTGAGTTTCTCCAGCTTCAGGCCTTGCGCCGTTGCTATGGCGGCCTCTACGCTCTCCGTGTTCAGCGCCGAATTTCCGGGCAGCATCAGGGCGAGCGCCCGCGACTCGTTCCCCGCAGTGATCGCGGAGAGATAGTCCTCGAGCACCTGTTGGGGCGCGGGGTTGCCCCATACTGTCAGCATCAGCACGATCCCTACGATTATCGCGAGCACGACGGCTCCGAAGACCACGCTGCGGATCTTGAAGTTGCGGATGCTTCGCCCTGCTTCCTCCTCCACGGGGATCTCGGTCTTCACCAGTTCGCCGTGCCACTCTCCCGGGGATCTATAGCCGCCGGCCAGCCGTTTTGTCCCTGTATCCGCAGGCCGCGGTTTCGCGGACGGGAGCGCGCTCGGAGCTCTTTCCTTGAGTTTTGCATAGCACAGCGAGCAGAAATCCGCATCCTTCGGATTCTGAACTCCGCACTCGGGACACTCCAATACCGTGCACCTCCATCTCGGATATACAGTCAATGTGTCGGCAGAAACGCGCGGAATATGTATGAGCAAAGCTTGATATATCTATGCTGCGCTGGCATTTCGGTCAATCGGGCAGCAAATCCGTCTTGGCCTTTTCAAAGCTGCGGTAAAAACAGGAGCGTTCTCCCGTATGGCAGGCCGGTCCTATCTGCAAGACCTTTATCAGGATGGCGTCCAGGTCACAGTCGTATTGCACCTCCCGCACGTACTGGCGGTTTCCCGACGTCTCACCCTTGCACCAGAACTCCTGCCTGCTCCGGCTCCAGAACCAGGCGCGCCCGGTGGTGAGAGTGCGCTTCAGGGCCTCCTCGTTCATGTAGGCGAGCATGAGCACCTCTCCGTTTTCCACGTCCTGCACTACGGCCGGTATAAGGCCGTCGGTTCCGTATTTCATCTCCATGGTTATGCTCCTAAGTATATCTTCTGCACCTGTTCGTTCTCGAGGAGTTTGCAGGATTCGTCCTCCAGGGCCACCTTTCCCGTCTTGAGCACGTATCCGTAATCGCTCATCTTCAGGGCGATTTTGGCGTCCTGCTCGACCAGGAGTATGGTCAGTCCCTCCCGGTGCAGGTCCGCTAGCCCCGCGAATATCTCCTGTATGACTTTGGGAGCGAGGCCCATGGAGGGCTCATCTAGCAACAGCAACCTCGGTTTGGCCATGAGCGCCCTTCCTATGGCGAGCATCTGCTGCTCTCCGCCGCTCAGTGTCCCCGCAGCCTGGCCGGCCCTATCTTTCAGCAGCGGGAAGAGAGCGTACACCTTATCGAGGTCGCTCTCGATCTCCGAGGCCGGCGTCTTTCGCGCCCGCTTGAAGGCGCCCAGCTTCAGGTTCTCCAGCACGGTCAGTGGACCGAATACCTGCCTGCCCTCGGGCACCTGGCTGATGCCCAGGCCTACGATCTGGTCGGCGTGCAGGTTCGTGATGTCCTTGCCGAAGAAGCAGATAGACCCGTAGCGCGTCGGTATCAAGCCGGAGATGGCCCTCAGCAGCGTGCTCTTGCCCGCCCCATTGGCTCCGATTATGGTGGTTATGCTGCCGCTGAGGACGTCCATGTCCAGAGCCCTTAAGGCCTCCACCCTGCCGTAGAACGCAGACAGGTTCCTGATCTCCAGCATCAGTCCTCACACCCCAGGTAGGCCTCGATCACCCGGGGGTCTTCCCGAACCTCCGCCGGTGTTCCATCCGCGATTATCTGGCCGTAGTCCAGGACCATAACCTGGTCGGAGACCTGCATGACCAGCCCCATGTCGTGCTCCACCAGCGCGATAGTTATCCCCAGGCCCCTTATCTTATAGATTATCTCGGCCAGCTCCGCGGTCTCGTAGGCATTGAGCCCGGAGGCCGGCTCGTCCAGCAGCAGCAGCTTCGGCTCACAGGCCAGCGCGCGCGCCAGTTCGAGGAGGCGCTGCTGTCCGAAAGGCAGGCTGGTTGAGAGCATTTCCGCCTGCAGCTCCAGCCCCATCAGCCGGAGCCAGGCACGTGATCTCTCCTCTATGTCACGCTCCTCGCGCCGGCAGTAGCGCAGCTTGAGTCCGGACTGGAGCATGCCTGCGCGTGTAAGGTGATGCACTCCCACCATGACATTCTCCAAAACCGTCATGTTGCCGAACAGTTGGACGGTCTGGAAGGTCCGGGCGATTCCCCGGCAGGTTATCTCGTGCGGCTTCAGCCCCGTCACCTGTTCGCCGCGGAAGCTTATATGCCCCGCGGTGGGCTTGTAGATGCCCGTCATGAGGTCGAAGAGCGTAGTCTTGCCGGCTCCATTGGGGCCGATAATGGCCTTAATGCTCTCGCTCTCTATGATAAAATCAACACCGTTCAGGGCCGCCAAACCTCCGAATATCTTGATGAGTCCCTCCGCTCGGAGTATCGGGCGCTCCGAATCCGGCACGTCATATGCCCCCATCACTCCCACCTCCGCCTTCGGAACGGATTATTGAAGGGACTCTTGCGGAACTTGACGAAATCCGCTAGACCACGCGTTATGCCCGAGGGCATGAAGACTATGGTTAATACGAGTAGCAACCCCAGGACCAGCGCCTGGTAGTTGGAATAGTTCTTGACCCAGTCGGGCACATTGCCGAACCACTTGGGCAATGCCTCCACCACTTTGGGAATGAAGCTGATCACCGCTGCGCCCGCGACGGCTCCCCAGATGCTGGACATGCCGCCAATGACCACCATGGTCACAAGCATTATGGAGAGGGTCACATCGAAAGACTTGGGATCGATGAAGGTCTGGATGTGGGCGAAGATGCCGCCGGCGAGTCCTGCCAGCGCCGCCGACAGCGTGAAGACCTTGATCTTATGGAGCGCCACGTTGACCCCCATGGCATCCGCCGCCACTTCGCTGAAGTCCAAGGCCTTGAGTGCCCTCCCGGTGCGCGAGGTTATCACGTTCTGTGCGAATAACAGCACGAGGATTGCTATCACCCAGATGAAGAAATACTCCCCCACCTTGCTGTTTATGGTCATGCCGGGCAGGGACAGGCGTGGGATGTAATTGATGCCGTCATTGCCCCCTGTCAGCGGAAGCAATTCGCGGAAGAGAACGAAGGCGATGATGCCCAGACTCAGGGTAGCCATGGCCAGGTAATGGCCTTTCAGCCTTAAGACAACCCAGCCGAGCGCTATGCCGATGACTGCGGCCATGATGGTGGCCAGCACGATGGTCAGCCAGGACGGCCAGCCCAAGCGGGTCGCTAGGATGGCGCTGGTGTATGCCCCGATACCGAAGAACGCCGCATGCCCCATCGATACCTGACCGGCATAGCCTATGAGCAGGTTAAGGCCTACTGCCACGATGGCGTAGATGCCCACCAGGCGCAGCGTATAGAGGAGGCGGACAGATATCAGGTCGGAAACGGGCCCTTCCCACAGGGGTAGGCTCGCCATCACCAGCGCAAAGAGGAGAACCGCGCGCTTGCGTTTCAGCCAGGCTATGAGGCGCCCGGTGGAGGGATTCTCGGTTCCACGAAAAGTGCCTGCCGTCATCATCTCAGACCTTCACGACGTCCCGCTTGCCCAGCAGCCCCGCCGGCCGCACCAGAAGCACCGTGATGAGTATCACCGCAGCGATGAGGTCACGGTAGCCCGAGGAGATGATTCCCGCCACCAACTCCTCCACCAGGCCCAGTGCAATGCCTCCCAGTACTGCCCCGAAGATATTGCCCAGGCCTCCGATGACCGCTGCGGTAAACCCTTTTATCCCCAAGTAAAAGCCGATGTGATAGTTCGTGGACGGGGCGTTGACCAGGCCCGCCAGCGCCCCGAGCAGCGCGCTGAGGCCGAAGGCGTACATGGCCATGCGCTGGACGTTAATTCCCATCAGGCTCGCGGCCTGCGGGTTGATGGAGCAGGCCCGCATGGCTATGCCCGTGCGCGTCCGGTTGTAGAAGATATAGACGGCTGCGACCGCTATGGCAGTCAGGCCAATAACCCAGAATATCTGACGGCTCACGGTAATGCCCAGCAGCCTGACCTGCCCGGACGTGAACTGCGGAAGAGGGTTGGACTCCAGAGGCCAGAAGATGCGCCCCACGGCTTTGAAGAGGATGGAAGCTCCCACCGTTGCGATGATCATGACCAGCATGGATATATGCCGCAGCGGATGGATGATGAGCCGTTCTGTGAGCACTCCTATGAGGCCGGTAATGAGGATGGCGAGGATTACCGCCAGCACCAGGGGAAGGTGAGCCGTCACCGCCAACGTGAATGCGAATAAACCTCCGAACATGCAGAACTCGCCCTGGGCGAAGTTTATCACCCCGGTGGAGCTGAAGATGATGTTGAAGCCCATGGCCACCAGCACGTAGATGCAGCCGTTGGCCAGACCGTTCGCAATGTATTAAAGAATCTGTGAGCCGCTCATATCCGCCGCCCATCCCGGTCTCCATGCGCAGGAAAGGGGCTGATATTTCTTCTCTCAAGCCCCCTGCTGACGTACTCCTCAGAGGTCATTTTTAACATAAGGCGCGAGCCGATGTCCAGGATAAACGCCCTGCAAAGGGCCTATTCGGGCATGGGAAGAGGGCCGGGGTCAACTCCGGCCCTCCGCCCTCCGGTATTCTTATCAGGCCCGCCAGATTACTGAGCCAGCGTCCACTTCCCGTCAACGACCTTGACCATGAGCATGTCGTCCGGCGTAAGCCCGTCGTGATCCGTCGCGGAGTAGGTGAAGACTCCGCCTATGCCCGCGAGGTTGCTGGTCTTCTCAATCTGATCCCGTAGCTTCGAGCGGTAGGCCGGCAGGTCATCAAGTGCGTCTGTCCCAACCTGATTCAGCGCCTCGGTGGCGATGAGGATGGCGTCCCAACCGTGTCCCGCGAAGGTATCGGGGGCCGAACCGTATTCAGCCTGGAAGTCCTCGACGCACTTCTTTACGACCTTACCCTGAGGGGAGTTCGCGTCCAGGGCATCCTGCCAGAGGAGCACCTTGCCCGCCGGGAAAAAGACTCCGTTAGCTGCCGCTCCCGCGTCCGTGAGGAATTTCTGGTTGGCGATGCCGTGGCTGCCCACGAAGGGGATGGTCATTCCCTTGGCCTGCATGCGCACGGCGATCTTGGCCGGCCCGGGGTTGGTCCCCCAGACCACCAGGACCTCGGGATTCGAGCCCTGGATCTTGGTGAGGTGCGTGTCCATGCCCTCCTCTGTCTCGTCCGTCTGGTAGGACTCTTTGGCCACGATGGTCAACCCGTAATCGGCTATCTTGCTCTCGACGGTCTTCAACCCGTCGGATCCGAAAGCGTTGCTGTCGTAAAGCACCGCTATCTTGGTCTTCTGGAGGTTCCGGGAAATGAAGGAAAGCGCCTTGGCCACGGCCATGGCGTCCGTGGGAGGCGTGCGGAATATCCATTTGATGTTGTCAGCCGTCAGGCTGACACCGGCCGCGCAGGCTATCTGCGGGACCTCGGCGGCCGAGGCGGCATTCTTCATAGACAGGCTCGGGCCAGTGCCGCTGCTCCCCATGACCGCTACCACGTTCTCCTGCTCTACCAGCGTGTTCGTCGCGTCGAGGGCCGTATTCGCATTGGATTCATCGTCTTTGATAATGACCTCGATCTTAGCTCCGTTTACTCCCCCCGCTTCGTTGAATTGCTTCACGAACAGGTTGATGGAGTTCTGCTCTGCCGTCCCCAGCGGAGCATTCGCTCCGCTCAGGGAGAGCACCGCCCCGATCTTGATGGTCTGCGCGCTCTTGCTACCGCAGCCACCCAGCACGCTGATCCCCCCGGTGCCGATGAGCAGCGCCAGACACAACACAAGTACTCTGCTCTTCCTCATTAGATCCCCCCTCGATGAAATGCAAACGCCTACCGCCTGAAGCCAATTGCCTAAGGGAAATTATTAACACAGGAGCGCTGACGTGTCTAGTTGTTGGCGTAACAGCAGAAAGGGTAAAACCTCCTACACAGCCAACCCTTGATGATGCGAGTTTTGTTTACATCCGGACCGGAATACCCCGGGACTTCAGGTAGTCCTTGGCCTCCCGTATGCTGAATTCCCCATAGTGGAATATGGAGGCGGCCAAGACGGCGTCGGCGTCGGCCTCCAGGATGACCTCGGCGAGATGTTCCAGCGTTCCCGCACCGCCGGAGGCAATAACGGGTATGTTCACCGCCTGCGTTATGGCACGCGTAAGAGGGATATCGTAACCCATCTTGGTTCCATCGCGGTCCATGCTGGTTAGGAGTATCTCCCCCGCCCCCAGGCCCTCCGCCCGGCGCGCCCATTCCACCGCGTCTACGCCGGTGGGGGTGCGTCCCCCGTTCACATAGACCTCCCAGGTGCCGTGGGCTTTCAGCTTCGCGTCCAGGGCAACGACGATGCACTGCGATCCGAAGGCTCGCGAGATCTCGGCTATCAGCTCGGGTTCATCTACCACCGCTGTGTTCAGCGAGACCTTATCCGCGCCCGTGGCCAGCATCCTCCGGATGTCGGCGCGACTGCGGATGCCTCCCCCCACCGTGTACGGGATGAAGACCTGCTCGGCCACGTGCGCAGCCATATCGAAGACCAGGTCGCGCTTTTCGTGCGACGCGGTTATGTCCAGGAACACCAGCTCATCCGCGCCTTCGCGGTCATATACGGCAGCCAGCTCCACGGGGTCCCCCGCATCCTGCAAATCCACGAAGTTTATCCCTTTTACCACGCGACCCTCTTTCACGTCCAGGCAGGGGATTATCCTCTTTCCCAGCACCCTTAGTCACCCCTCCTGCAAGGCCAGCGCCGCTCGCAGATCAAGGTCGCCACTGTACAGCGCTTTCCCCAGTATGGCCCCCTCGACCCCCAGCGGCATCAGTCCTTTTATGGCCTTGATATCCGCGAGGCTGCTCACGCCGCCCGACGCTATCACTAACATTCTGGTGGTCGATGCCAGCTCGCGCAGGGCATTTAAGTCGTAGCCGCTGAGCGCTCCGTCGCGGGCGATCTCGGTGTGAATGATGCGTCTGATTCCTACTCTCTCCAGCCCGGATAACAGGCGCGGCAGCGTCAAACTCCCCGAATGCCTCCAGCCTCGCACCTGGGGTATTCCATTGCGCAGGTCCACGCTTACCGCAATGCGCTCCTCAAGACCGGACACGAGCAGTCTCAGTTGACGGGGGTCCTCAACCGCTACGGTCCCCAGGATAGCACGCGTGACGCCCATGGATAATATCCGTTCCAGGTCCTCCCGCCGGCGCAGTCCGCCACCCATCTGGATGGGGATGGATACCGCCGCGAGTATCTTCCGGATGACATCCAGGTTTACCGGCTCGCCCTTGCGAGCCCCGTCCAGGTCCACCACGTGTAAAAAGGAAGCTCCCTCCTCCTCCCAACGAGCGGCCATGGCTGCCGGCTCTCCATAAACGGTCTCGCGGTCGTAGTCACCTTGAACCAGGCGCACGCAGCGGCCCCCCCTTATGTCAATGGCGGGATAAAGGGTAAAAGCGCCCACTTCAGGAATCCCTCCGGCATATATCAGCAAAGTTTCCTAGGATGCGCAGTCCTTCTCGCGAGCTTTTCTCCGGGTGAAACTGCACGGCATAGATGTTGCCGTAGGCTATGGCCGCGGCGAATCTCAACTGGTAGTCGGTGCGCGCCGCGATTATGGTTTGATCCTCCGGGTCAGGGTAGTAGGAGTGCACGAAATAGAAATACGACCCGTTGGGCACGCCTCGGAAAAGCGGCTCTCCTCCGATGATGTCTACGCTGTTCCAACCCATGTGCGGGACTTTCAAAGCGTTGCCGAAGCGACGTACCGTCCCGGGGAGCACACGGAGACCCGGCACCTCCCCTCTGCCCTCTTCGCTCCTTTCGAAGAGCAACTGGTATCCCAGGCATATTCCCAGGAATGGCTTGCCGCTCTCTATCTCACGCAGTATGAATTCCCAGAGGCCGTGCTTCCGCAGGTGATCCGCGGCATCCTCGAAAGCCCCCACGCCCGGTAGCACCAGTCCCGAGGTATCCTCAGCTTCCGCCGGCGTGCGGCATATGGCCACCGCATGCCCGAGGTACTCGAATGCCTTCTGCACGCTGCGCAGATTCCCCATTCCGTAATCGATTATCCCTATCATGGGCTACCATCCATATGTAGCATCCGAAAATGCTCGGGGCACTGGCTTCAGGAAAGTGTAACATGTCCGGGCTCGGGAAAATGCGAACATGTTCGGTACCAGGTACCTTTTTATTCGGTCTTAGAGGGTGCCCTTGGTCGAGGGGATAGCACCGTTGCGGGGATCGGGCTCCACCGCCATGCGCAGAGCCCGCCCCAGGGCTTTGAATATAGACTCGATGACGTGGTGGGGATTCTCCCCTGCCAGCACCTGGAGGTGCAGGGTGATGCCTCCCTCGTTCACCAGGGCCTTCAGGAATTC
>JAHEXQ010000053.1 GCA_023252035.1 Actinomycetes bacterium | reverse complement strand
CCTCCGCGATCTGCAAGAACTGGAGGCCGTGGTGCGGGAGCTGGGGGCCGTAGCCTGGGCCCTGGATATCCCGGTGGAGGCGGGCAGGCTGGCGGCCAATCCCGGGTTCCTACCGGACCTGAACGAAGCCGTGCCCTACCTGGACCTCTCCTTCGGGGCAGGCGTTCACGAGCAGAGAGGGGGCAGCGGTTGCGGTACGCACCTGGCCTGCGTCGATGTGGGGGGCTCTCTCCTCAAGTGCGGATATTACCGAGAGTTGAGCGGAGGCCCCGCTCTTCCCAACCTGCGGCGTGCCTGGAGATCGGTTCCGCTCACGGGGATACCGCCGGCCTGTTCGGACTGCGAGTTCGTCGCTGATTGCTGCGGGGGCTGCCGCTACCGCGCCGAGCGCCTTGGCGGCCAGGGCTCCCGCGACCTGGTGCGTTGCCTGCAGTTCGGGCTGCAAGCCTGAGAATTCCGATAGCAGGGTTTAGCCCCATCTGAGAATTCTATAATCGGCGGCTCGAAGGTTAGCGCAACTAACTACAAAGTGGGGTCTCCTCCGAAAATAGCATTCCGCATACCAAATATTGTGGCTCATCACGCCTGTGCGCTGAGAACCTTTTTCGCCCTCTGCTGGTGCCACAGCGGTGGCATGAGCGACTGTTCAGAAAATGGCGTCATTTCCATTCTAAGATGGTGCCACTTCCGTGGCATTGGCGGCTGACCCCGGATTGTAGTTAGCGGTCCTGGCGGCAGAAGAGGCCGGCCACGGATGCGGCCACGGCGCCCAGGAGAGGGGCCGGCGCCAGCGCCCAGTAATATCTTCCCAACCAGTCGAATTCGCCGGCGATATAGCCCTTGCCGGCCAGGTAGTAGAGCACTGGAAAGACCGTCACCCCCAGGAAGATGATGTCGGCCACGAGAGCGACCAGCCAGCCGCGACTCCCGGCGCGCAGGCCGGACCGCACGTCCGGATATAGCAGGGCTATCATGAAACCCAGGCCGCCCAGGCCGAAGGCCGCCAGGGCGAGTGCCAGGTTGTCATAGGCCACCCAGATCGAGATGATGCTAACCAGGAAGAAGATGCTCAGCGCGGCCAGGAGCAGAACGATCTTGAGGAGCATATTGGAAGCAAAGAGGGTCGGAAAGCCGGTGGCCCGCCCGGAGGCCTCTCGCCGGATTTCCCGCTCTTTCGTCCCGGGGACTTCCGGCACCGCCGTCTGAGGACCGGCCAGGCCCGGGACGGGCGCCCCCGCGCTCGCCACCACCAGGGGCTCGTCACAGTTGAAGCAGTATGTATCGCTATCCAGGTTCCTCACGCCGCAGGAGGGACAGCTCTTCATCTAATCCATCTCCCACGGCCTGAAAGCATCTTCCATATGCTCCAAGCGAGGCCGTCCTTTCCCCAAGAGAACCGTTATCACATCGAAACGGCATTGCTCCTCAGGCCGCGGCCGCCTGTTCAGCCAGTATTCAGCCGACCGTTCCAACCGCATCATTTTACCTCGATTTACGGCTTCATAGGGAGAGGCAAATCCATCGCCCGATCTGGTCTTCACCTCACAGAAGACCACCAGCCCCTTTTTCTCCACTATCAAATCTATCTCACCGAAGGGACAGTCGAAGTTGCGCTCCACCACCCTGTAACCCCTCCATCTCAGGTAACGGCTCGCCATGCGTTCGCCCCTTAGACCCCGCGCGGCAGCGCTCGGTTCCCCCCGGCTCATCCCAGCCTCATCTGCCCTACGTTACGGAAGGAATACCGGTGATAGGCGGAAGGGCCGTGTTTCCGCAGGGCCTCTAGATGGCTGGCCGTGCCGTAGCCCTTGTGCTCAGCAAAACCGTACCCCGGACAGAGCCGGTCCAGGTCATCCATGATGCGATCCCGCGTCACCTTGGCCAGAATCGACGCTGCCGCTATGCAGCGGCATATCATGTCCCCTTTGTCGATGCCTCGCTGCGGGATATCCAAGCCGGCCAGCTCGAAATGATCGGTGAGGACGAATTGAGGCGGCGTATGCAGAGAGAGGACCGCCTGCAGCATGGCCTGGATATTGGCGGACTGTATTCCCACCCGGTCTATCTCTTCGGGCTCGATGACAGCACAGTCCCAACAGCAAAGGCCTGCTGCGGTTAGTTCCCCATAGAGCCGCTCCCTGGCTCGCGGGGTAAGGCGCTTGGAATCCTTTATACCCCCGACGGACAACTTCTCCGGCAGGATGACGGCGGCCGCCACCAGTGGACCGGCCAGAGCTCCCCGACCGGCCTCGTCCACGCCGGCTACGCGCTCGAATCCCTGTTTCCAGAGTTCGCGCTCCGGAGTCAATAGGTCCTGAGGTCGAGGCATGGCGGAACGTTCCTTTCGATCGGACGGGCAGTGCTTCACCGGGGTCGAAGGGCTATCGCTTCAGTGCAGCCCGCTCCAGCGAGAAGGTGGCCACCAGATGGCGACACCGCGTCCCATAATAGCCCCAAAGGGAACGAAGCCCCACCGCCGGCCGTCGTTGGAATTGGGCCGGTTGTCCCCCATGACGAAGACACTCCCCTCGGGGACGACCCATTTACCGGAATAGTTATCGCGCAGGAGTTTATAGTTCTCCTGCAACAGCTCTCCGTTGATATAGACGTACCCGTCTTTCATCTCAACCGTCTCGCCCGGTAGGCCTATCACCCGTTTGATGAAGGGGCTGCTGTCCCGGTGGGTGATGTTCATGGTCTCGGCGAGCAGATCCAGGCCCCTCGACAGGAAATTCGTACCCTGCGTGAGGTTGGCGGGGTCGCTGGGATTGAAGCGGAACACGATGATGTCTCCCCGGCTGGGGGGACCGAAGTGATAGGTGACCCTTTCCACCAGGACCTTATCGCCCTCCATCAGGGTAGGCTCCATGGACGGAGTGGGGATCTCGAATGCCTTGATGGCAAAGGCCTGCAGGAAGATGGCGATCACCAGTGCTATGAGGAAGAGGACGCCGATCTCGATGGCCAGGGAAAGCCACTTGCTCCGCGAACTGCCTCTCTCCATGGTTTCCACGGGGGGCTGCGGCGGCGTAGGCGATGTAGGCGCGCCCCGCGGAACGAGTCCATCCTCCGTGGTAGATTGCGCCTGGCCGCCTCCTATTACCGGCGGCTGGATAGCTCCCCCGCCGGAAGATGGTCGCTCGCTTTCCTGGCTCGACATGGAGGAATCCTAGGCGAAACGCTTTTCCTTGATCTTGGCAGCCTTCCCCTTTTTGCCCCGCAGGTAATAGAGCTTGGCGCGCCGGACATCGCCCCGCGTGACTATCTCGATCTTGGCCAACATGGGAGAGTGTACCGGAAAGGTCCTCTCCACGCCTACGCCAAAGGAGATCTTGCGCACCGTGAAGGTCTCGCGGTTGCCTCCGCCCTGGCGGCGGATGACCGCTCCCTGGAACACCTGTACCCTCTCGCGACTTCCTTCTACCACTCGCACGTGTACTTTCACGGTATCGCCGGGCCTGAAATCCGGGAGGTCGTCCCGCATGTATTGTCTCTCTATCAGGTCAGTCTTCTGCACTTCCGTTTTCCTCCTCCATCGTTCCGCTTCTATATCCTATGCGGTCAGGTTCCTATCGGGTCAGGTCGGGCCGGAGTTTTGCGACTCGCTCGGAGGCCGCGTTGCGGCGCCATAACTCCACCTCCTGGTGGTTGCCGGATACGAGCACCTCCGGGACCTTCCACCCCCGGAAGTCCCGCGGCCGGGTGTACCGGGGATATTTCAGGAGATAAGCCCCGAAGGACTCATCCTCCACAGATTCTATATTGCTTAGAACCCCGGGCACCAGTCGCACCACGGCATCCGTCAACACCAACGCGGCCAGCTCTCCGCCGGAGATGACGTAATCTCCGATGGAAACTGCGTCCGTGGCGAGGCGCTCACGCACCCTCTCGTCCACCCCTTCATACCGACCGCATATGAGGGCCAACCGGCGCTCGGCCCCCAACTCTCTCGCCAGTTCCTGATCTAGCTTGCGGCCCGCCGGGTCCAGCAGGATAATCCGCGCCTCGCGACGCAGGCGTTCCAGCTCCTCCAGGCTGTAGCCCAGGGTCTGCGTCACCGCAGCGAAGATGGGCTCCGGCTTCATGACCATACCGGGCCCTCCCCCAAAGGGAGCATCATCCACCTGTCGATGCTTCCCCTCGGCGTAAGCCCTGATGTCGTGCACCTGGATATGCACCAGGCCCTTCTCCTGCGCCCTCTTCAGGATACTCTCGCGGAGAGGAGAATCGAACATCTGCGGGAAGATGCTGAAGATGTCGATGCGCAGCCGCGGCTCGTCCACTTTACTTCACAGCTCCAGCAACCCCGGCAGGGGCTCGATAATCATGACCCCCCTATCCAGGTCCACATCCACCACTACGTCCCGTATGGCCGGGATGAGATATTGCCGTTCCCCTCTCACCACATAGACCTCGTTGGCCGGCGTGTAGAGTATCTCGTCCACCTCTCCCAGGGTATCACCCGCCGACGTCACAACCTTAAGCCCCAATATCTGGTGCTCCCAGTAAGCATGCTCTTCCGTCAGCTCCCCCGTCTCTTCCTCCGGGACGAGCAGGTCTTTGCCCTTCAGATCAAGGGCGGCATGCCGGTCCTCCACTCCCGCGAACTTCGCTCTCAGCGAGCCGTGGGCCTCACGCACCTGCTCCAGCGTCAGCTCGTGGTAATCGCCCGCCGCCGCCTGGACGAAGAACCTGGAACCCGGCCTGAAACGTTCCGGATTTTCGCTGAGATTCGCCAGCTTCACCCACCCCTGCACGCCGTGCGGCTCCGTCACTCTGGCCACGATCAGATACTCACCTATCTGCAACACCCTCGCTAATCCAGGATCTCCACGATGACGCTCTTTCCTTCCTTCGTAGCTACGGCCTTGATCACGGTGCGCAGGGCATGGGCGATGCGGCCGTTCTTCCCGATGACCTTGCCGGTATCCTCCGGGCTCACCTTGAGCTGGAGGATGACTGATCTCTCGCCCTCCACTTGCGTCACCACGACCTGGTCGGGATCATCCACCAAAGCCCTCGCCAGGAACTCCAGCAGTTCTTTCACTTGAGGACCCCCTTTGATGTTATTATGTTCCCGCCTTGCCTTCCTCGTAGCGCTGCCAGACTCCCTTGATCTTCAGCAGTTTGCGGACAGCGTCCGTGGGCTGCGCTCCCTTACGGAGCCACTCGAGGGCTTTGTCTTCATTCAAGACCACGGTGGAGGGCTCTGTGCGCGGATCGTACGTGCCCAGGTTCTCTACGTACTTGCCCTCGCGCGGGCTCCTCGAGTCGGCGACCACGATCCTGTAGAAGGGCTTCTTCACAGCTCCCATTCTCGTCAACCGTATCTTTACCAAGCTTCCTCCTTTCGCTTCTTCGGAACCGGAACTAAAAGGGTAAGAACATCCCTGATATCACATCTGGAAAGGGAAGGCCCGGCTGGCTTTGCGGCCTCCGAGCTTCCCGAACTGTTTCATCAGCTTCTGCATCTCCTTGAACTGCTGCAGCAGGCGGTTTACGTCCTGCGTCGTCGTGCCGCTCCCCGCCGCTATCCTTTTTCTGCGCGAGGCGCCGATGATGTTGGGGTTGACCCGCTCGTCCCGGGTCATGGACTGGATGATGGCCTCCACGCGCTTCATCTGCCCCTCGTCGAAGCTCACGCCCTTCATCTTCTGGCCCAGGCCGGGCACCATTCCCAGCAACTGGTCCAGGGGTCCCATCTTCTTCAGTTCTTGCATCTGGTCGAGGAAGTCCTCCAGCGTGAACTGCTGTTTGCGCAGCTTGCGCTCGAGTTCGGCCGCCTTGTTTTCGTCATATGCCGACTGGGCCTTCTCGATGAGGCTTAGCATGTCTCCCATGCCCAGGATGCGTGAGGCCATGCGGTCCGGGTAGAACGGTTCGAGATCCTCCAGCTTCTCCCCCACGCTGGCGAACTTTATGGGTTTGCCGGTCACGGCGCGCATAGAGAGGGCCGCGCCGCCCCGGGCATCGCCGTCCAGCTTGGTGAGGACGATGCCGTCGAAGTCAACCTGCTCCTTGAAGGCGAGGGCCACGTTCACGGCGTCCTGGCCGGTCATCGCGTCCACGGTCAGCAGTATCTCCTGCGGTTTGAACCGCTTCTTTATCTGGGATATCTCCTGCATCATCTCGCTATCGATGTGCAAGCGCCCCGCCGTGTCAATGATGACGGTATCGTGCCCCGCTTTAAGAGCGGCTTTCACGGCCTTCTCTACGATGTCCAGCGGCTTCTGGTTGGCGGAGCCGGTAACCTCGACACCGATCTTCTCGCCCAGGACCTTGAGCTGCTCCACCGCGGCCGGCCGGTAGACGTCGGCAGCCACCAGCATGGGCGACCTCCCTTTACTCTTCAGATGCCGCGCAAGCTTGGCGGCAGCTGTGGTCTTGCCCGAACCCTGCAGGCCTATGAGCATGATAGTCACGGGCAGTTTCCCGGAGAAGTTGACGGCGTTCTCCTTGCTGCCCAGGAGCTCGACCATCTCCTCGTTCACGATCTTTATGACCTGTTGCGCCGGAGTGAGGCTCTGCAGCACCTCCTGCCCAACGGCGCGCTCCTGGACCTGGGAGACAAACTCCTTGGCCACCTTGAAGTTGACGTCCGCCTCGAGGAGGGCCAGGCGTATCTCTCGCATCACTTCCTGCACTTGTTTTTCAGAGAGCTTCGCGTGACCCCGCAGGCGTTTGAAGACGTCTTGCAGGCGGTCGGTCAGGCTATCGAACATCAGTCTTACATTCCTCTATATCCATTGGTTTTATCCGTTGATTCGCATTTTCCATATTTTGATATCACTAAACAATTCAGACTATATGACGGTCTGGGGGCTGTCAAATTGACATTGGGGACCGGGTAGTGTCCAGGAAGACCAGCGCTGTTAGCTTTCGCTCGGGGACTGGTCTGCAAGTAACGGATAATAAGCGCCACACCGGGAAGGCTATACTATCCTTTACTTGGGGACCTGTCCCTACGGGAAATTGGCTTTCCGCCGCTTGCTTGACATCACCCCCCGTCCCCAATGTCAACTGACGAAGTCAGGTGAGGAGAGGCGTAATCAACTTGCTTTCCCTTACTTTAAGTCCTGTCCCCAATGTAAGGATTAGGAGAAGAGAGCTTCGGCGAAGCCGGTGGGGTCGAAGGGCAGGAGGTCGTGCATCTTCTCCCCCACGCCTATGAATTTAATGGGGATGCCCAGCTCATGCTCGATGGCCACTACGATACCGCCCTTGGCCGTGCCGTCCAGTTTGGTAAGGACGATGCCGGTCACCCCCACCGTCTCTTTGAACTGCCTTGCCTGAATCAAACCGTTCTGGCCGGTGGTGGCATCGAGCACCAGGAGCACCTCGGTGACGGGCACCTTCCGCTCCACGATGCGCTTGATCTTTCTTAGCTCCTCCATGAGGTTCACCTTGGTGTGCAGTCGCCCCGCCGTGTCCACGATGACCGCGTCTATGCCCCGCGCCTGCGCGGCCTCCACCGCGTCATAGGCCACCGCGGCGGAATCGGAGCCGGGACGATGCTTGACCGTGTGAACGCCGACCCTCTCTCCCCATACCTCCAGTTGCTCTATAGCCGCCGCGCGGAAGGTGTCCGCCGCCGCCAGGATGACCGTCTTTCCCTGCTCGTGCATATAGTTGGCGAGCTTGGCGATAGTGGTGGTCTTACCCGTGCCGTTCACCCCGACCACCAGGATGACGGTGACACCGTCCGGATTGAATTTTATCCCCGTTTCTCCTACGCTCAGCTTCTCGGCCACGACGTCTTTGAAGGCCTGCAGCGCCTCTTCCGGCTCCTTCACCTTGAGCGCCGTCAGGCGCGTCTTCACCGCTTCCACCACCTCTACCGACATGGGCAGCCCCACATCCGCGGAGATGAGGATCTCCTCCGCATTCTCCCAGAAATCTTCGTCAAAGCGGCGAGCGGCGAGCGCCCGCGATAGAGGCATGGTCAGACCGGTACGGCTCCTGGACAGGCCTTCACGCAGCTTGCGCAGCCAGCCTTTGCGCGCCTCCTCGGGCTCCGCGGGTTCTTCGACCTCTGCGCCCGGCTCCCACTCCGCTTCGGATGCCTCCGACTGCGCTTCCGCTCCCGCTGCGGCCTCTTCCGCCGCGTAGCCCAGGGCCTCTGCTTCCAGGGCTGCCTCGTCTATCTCGCCGAGCTCACCCGCCGCCTCGCCGGTCTCGCGCAGAAATTCCTGCTCGCTGGATCTGCGCGCGGCCCTGCGCTGCTCACGCTCGAGCTTTTTCCCTTCCTTCCTGTCCTTGCGGGCCTCTTTCTTGTCCCCTTGCGCCATGGCCACTCCTTCTGAAAAACGGGCCATCCGGCCCGCGCGTACCGTCGTTCCACTGGAATTCTATCATCGAGGGATACGGGTCTGCAGGTAGCGGCTAAGCGGAGGCGTCGGCGAGGCCGTCCCTGGACAGCCGGAGCGATACCGCCCGGGATACGCCCTCCGCCTGCATGCTGACGCCGTAGAGGATGTCGGCTATCTCCATGGTCCGCTTCTGGTGTGTGATGATGACCAGTTGGGAGTCTTTCTCGAACTGACGCAGCATGTTCAGGAAGCGATGCAGGTTCACGTCGTCCAGCGCCGCCTCAACCTCGTCCAGGAAGTAGAAGGGGCTGGGCCTGGTCTTGAAGATGGCGAATAGGAAGGCCAGCGAGGTGAGGGCCATCTCGCCGCCCGAGAGCAGCGAGAGCTTCTTCACCCTCTTTCCATACGGCTGTGCCTGGATCTCCACCCCGGAATTGAGCAGGTCGTCGGGGTCGGTCAGCGACAGTTCCGCACGGCCGTTGGCAAAGAGGAAGGCGAAAAGTTCCTGGAAATGCCGGTTCACTTCCTCGTAGGTCTCGGTGAAGATGCGTGCTATCTCCCGGTCAATGGCCCGGACGACCGTGGACAGGGAACTCTTGCTCTGCTTCAGGTCCTCCACTTGCTCCTCCAGGAAGCGGCGCCGTGCGTTGAGCGCCTCGAATTCCCTCTCCGCCAGCAGGTTCACCGGACCGAGCACCTGGCGGCGCTCCTCCAGCAGGCGCATCTCCTGGCGCATCTCCTGGAGGGAGTCTGGCACCAGATGCTCGGCGATGGCCGCCTCCACCGATATCTGGAACTCGTCCAGCAATCTCTGGACCAGCGCGTCCACCTTCAGCTTCAGCTCGGTGGCCTCCAGTTCCCAGTGATGCAGGGCCTCGCGCAGCGTCTCCAAACGGGCCTCCTCCTGCACCAGACACTCTTTTAGCGTGGCGGCTTCCTCCTCCGCATGCTCCAGCCGCGCCCCGCATTCCGCCCGCTGCGCCGCCACCGCCTCCCTGTCGGCCGCACAGAAGGACATCATCCCCTCGAGCATAGCGCTGAGCTTCTCCAGGGCGTCCATCTTCCCGGCCACCGAAGCACTCTCCAGCGGGTGATTCTCCCACTCCGCCTGGCGGCGCTCCAGCTCTTCCAGACGTTCGCGCAGGTGCTTAGCCCGCTCCCGCGCGGCGACTAGCCTCTCCTTCAGCCGTTCCTCCCGGGACGTAAACTCCGCCCACAGCGCCTCCAGGGGTTCGAGTCTCTCGGATATCTCGCGGCGGCGTCCCTCCGCCACGTCTCGGGCCTCTTGCAGTCCGTCCAGCCCGGCCTGTTGCTTCTCCCACTCCCGGCACAGCAGCGATTCCTCTTCGCGCAGCTCCTGCAGAAGGGCTTGAGATATGCGCTCGTCGTGGCGCAGCTCCGCCTCACGCAGCTCCAAGGCTCCGCACTCGCGCTCGGCCTCGCGCAGCCGGGGAAGCAGGGACGCCAGCGCGGTTTTCTCGTCCTCCAGTTCGGCCTCCAGCTCGGCCAGGAGGCTCTGGGCCGCATCCCCCTCCACCTGCAGGTGCGCCTGTTGCCTCTCCAGGCCCGCCAGCACCGCCCGCAGGTGTTCCACCTCGCGCCGCTTGGCGGCCAGTTCTCCGCATCCCCGGGCGGAGGTTCCGCCCTTCACCATCTGGCGGACAGCGACTACGTCTCCCTCGCGGGTCACGAAAGCCAGATGGCGGTAGGTCTTCGAGGCGGAGGCGGCCTGGTCCAGAGAACCGGTGAGCATCACCTGCGAGAGCAGGAACTCCACCGCCGGACGGACGGCCTCGGACTTGCACTTCACCGCCTCCACCGCCGGGATAGCTCCCGGGACATTAACGTACGAGGCCGGCTCCCCGCTGAGGCCCGCCAGCTCACGCAGGGGGAGGAAGACCCCCATGCCGCCCTTCTCCTTTTTGAGCGCGCGGATAGCCGAGACGGCATCCCGCAGATCCTCCACCACCACGCCGAAAATCCATCGGCCCAGGTAAGACTCGATGGCATGCTCCCATTCGGGTCGTATCTCTATCAGATCCAGGAGCATACCGTGCACACCGGGCAGGCGCTCGTGCATAGCCAGTACTCGTTCCGCCGCGGCGGCATGATCGCCCCTTTTCTCGAGCATCTCCTCGATGGCCTGGAGGCGAGCCGCTGCCAGCGCCTCTTCCCGCTCGGATTCATGTTTACGCTCCTGGGCTTTTTTACAGCGCTCCCGCGCCTTCTTCAAGGCCGCATATAATTCCTCGATGCGGGCGCCAAGGGATGTCTCATGTTCCTTCAGTCCGGCCAGGCGTGCCCCCGCCTCCTCCAGCTCTGCGCGTGCGGCCTGCATGCCCGGCCCCGCTTCCTGGAGCCTGCCCTGCGCCTCCGCCTGACGCCCCGCCGCCCGCTGGAGGGATTCCCTATGCACCTCCAGGCTCTGGATCGCCAGTGCCTGTCGCTGGCGCAGTTCCTGTAGCTCGGTGGCCACGCCGGCCTGCTCGCTCCTGACCTCTTTCAGACCGGCGGCCAGGCGCGTGCGCTCCTCGCGGGATGCTTGCCACTCAGTTTCAAGCAACTGAAGTTCCTGCGCTGCGACCTCGGCTGCAGCGCGCCCTTGCTCTAGCTCCCGCAGCAACTCTCCCTGCTCCGCTGGCGGCCTCGCCTGCAGCGCTCCGTAAAGCCGTATCTTCTCCCGCGAGAGGTTCAGCTCGCTCTCCAGCTTCTGGCCCGTGCTGAGCAGGGCATATTCCTTCTGCCGCAGTTCATCCCCTTCGCGCCGGGCGGCCGCTGCCTCCTCCTCCAGGCCGCTCAGCCGAACCCGACCTTCCGCCAACCATGCCTGGGTCGCCTCTAGCTGCTTCCGCTTGCTCTCCTGTTCGGCGCGGCGTGCCTGCCAGGTCGTCTGCTGGCTGTCCAGCTCCTTCACCACCAGGCGGATGTTCAACTCGCGCAGGCGGCGTTCCAGGCCGCGGTATTCCTCCGCCACTTTGGCCTGGCGCTCCAGGGGCCGCAACTGCTTGCGGACCTCGCCTATGATGTCGTTCACGCGCAGCAGGTTCTGCTCGGTCGCCGCCAGCTTGCGCAATGCCTTATCTTTCCGCCGGCGGTGCTTGAGCAACCCCGCCGCCTCCTCCAGGAAAGCGCGCCTGTCCTCGGGGCGGCTGCCGATAATTGATTCGAGCTTGCCCTGCCCGATGACCGCGGTCAGCTCCTTGCCCATCCCGAGGTCCGAGAGGAGTTCCTGGATGTCCGTGAGCCTGCACGGCGTATTGTTCAAGAGATATTCGCTCTCGCCCGAACGGTAGATCTGGCGGGTGATCACCACTTCGCTGTACTCGAGGGGGATGGTGCCCGCCGTGTTGTCCACAGAGAGCGACACCTCTGCCATGCCCAGCGCCGGCCGGGATGAGCTTCCCGCGAAAATCACGTCCTCCATCTTCCCGCCCCGCAAGCTGCGAGCGCTCTGCTCCCCCAGGACCCAGAGTACGGCGTCGGCGATGTTGCTCTTGCCGCTGCCGTTGGGGCCCACGATGACGGAGATGCCAGGCTCAAAGGAGAGGACGGTGCGGTCCGCGAAGCTCTTGAAACCCTTTACCGATATGGATCTCAGGTACACTTATATTCCTCGCTTCTCGGAAACGGATACTTTTCGAATGCTAAATCTTTCTGTGCGGGCGAGGATTCACCTTCCGAAAAGAACCCGTGCGGGAGCTGAAGAATCCGGTATTTCCCGCGAAAAACAGGATTTTTCAGCTCCCGCACCATCTTAATTCGGTGTAAAGAGCTCCAGGGCCAGGAGGGCGGCGCCCCGGGCGCCGACCTCCTCTTCCTCCAGTTCGGAGAGGACTATCTCGCAGCTCTCACGGCTCAGGCCCACCGCCGTCTCCCCCACAGCCTCGCGCAGGTAGGCCTCCATCAGGTCGAAGGATGCCGTCACCCCGCCCGAGAGGACTACGAGTTCCGGATTGAAGATGTTGATGAGGTTCGCTATCCCCACGCCCAGCGAGCGCCCGGCTTGGCGGAATATCCCCAGCGCCAGACGGTCTCCGGCCCGCGCCGCTTCGTCCAGGCGGCGCACGTCCAGGCGGTCCACCTCCGCCCGCAACCTCGCCAGCGACGATGACGGCTCGGCGGCAGCGATCTCCTCCGCCATGCGCTCCATAGCCGTCCCCGAAGCCATTGCTTCCAGGCAACCTGTCCCCCCGCAGCAACAGGGAGGGCCACCCGCGCTTATCACCATGTGACCGATCTCGCCGGCGCTGCCGGCGCCTCCCCGGTAGAGCTGGCGGCCGATGATGATCCCGCCGCCTATGCCGGTGCCCAGGGTTAGTTGCACCATATGCTGGGCACGCCGCCCCGCGCCCCAACGGGATTCCGCCAGGGCTGCCACGTTGGCGTCATTATCCAGGAAGACCGGACGGGAGAGCTCTTGCTCCAGCACGTTTTTCAGGGGCAGGTCCCGGATAGGCATATTGGGGGAGAAGGTCACCAACCCGCGGGCGAATTCGATGAACCCGGCGAAGCCGACGCCCACCGCGGCCACTTCCGAGCCGCCCGCGGCGGCTGCTTCCAGAAGCTCCATAGCCACCTGCACGACGCCGGCCACGACGGATTCCTGGGAGGAACGGTCCGTGGGAATGCGCACCTGCTCCACCGCGGCGCCTCCGGCCGTTAGGACCATACCGGCGGTCTTGCTGCCTCCCACGTCCAGCCCTATTGCCGCGATCTCCCCCTCCGCCATGCAGGCTCTCCTCTAGTCCCTGTTTACAGGGGGTAAAAAGCCACGCTGAGAACGCCGGGCCCGATATGCGTCCCGATGACGGGACCGATTTCGTTGATGATGACCGGCACGGGGTCGCAGTTCAGTGCCTGGACCACCTGGTCCTTCATCTGCATGATCGCCTCGAGATTGCGGGTATGCGTTAAGGCTATCTTGGCTCTGCGCCCCGCCAACTCCTCCCGGGCCATCTCGATCATCCGAGCGACCGCCTTGGCACTGCCCCTCGCCTTGTCCACGGGCTCGATGATGTTGTCGAGCGACAGTATGGGCTTCACTTTCAGCATGGAGCCCATGAAAGCCTGGGCCCCGCCTATCCTCCCACCCTTGTGCAGGTACTCCAGGGTGTCCACCACAAAAAAGATGCGCGTACTCAGGGCCAGCTCCTCCGCCAGCGCCGTCAACTCGGGCAGGGTCTTGCCGGCCTCGATCTCCTCGGCTATGCGGATGACGATCATGGCCAGCGCCGGTCCCGTGACCCGCGAGTTCACCGCGGATATCTGCGCGCCCCCCATTTCCGCGGCGGCAGCCCGGGCGGACTGCACCGTGCCGCTGATACCCTCGGCTATATGGATGGAGATGATGCCCTCCGCGCCGCCGGCCAGCAGTTCCTCGTAGGCGACCTTGAAGTCCCCCACAGACGGCTGGGACGTGGTTGGAAGCTTCTCCGCGTGCTTCAGCCTCTCGTAGAACTCGTCGTTGCTGAGATCGACTCCCTCACTGAAGACCTCCGTATCGAAGTTCACCTTGAGAGGCACCACCTTGAGCGCCCATTTACCGATGATCTCTTGAGGCAGATATGCGGTACTGTCGGTTACTATCCTGATGGCAGACATGGCTCCCCTTTCTTCCTACTGCTTAACTCCTGAAGGGCTTCGGCTGCGGCCGCCTGTTCCGCTTCTTTCTTGGAGCGACCGCTCCCCTTCCCCATTAACATAGAACCCGCGTAAACCCGGGAATGGAACACCCTGGCGTGCGGCGGGCCCTCCTCCTCGATCTCGTAGAGGGGGAACTCGCCCTGATTCTGCACGACCAGCTCCTGCAACTCCGTCTTGGAGTCTGAGGTGAAGGCCCCGCTGACCACATCCGCCA
>JAHEXQ010000186.1 GCA_023252035.1 Actinomycetes bacterium | reverse complement strand
AGCTCCGCGGGAATGGAGAGGGCGGCCCAGGAACAGAGGAAGGCCAGCACGTTGGCGACGCGCGCGCCTTTCTTGAGGAGCATGGCGGCGAGCGGAAACGCGACGTAGAGCGGGCCGGTGGGCAGGGTGCCCAGCGCAACCGACAGGAAAAGCCCGGGCAGGCCCGACTCCTGCCCGAGGTATTTCATCACCATGCTTCGATCCACCCACACTGCGAACAGCCCCATGATGATCATTACGGCAGGGAGTATGAAGACCATCTCTTTCAGGTACTGCCAGGAAACGCGCCAGGTAGGGGCCCCTTTGTCGCGGAAGAGGAGGGACAGGACCAGCGCGGCACCGATGGCCGCGACCGCGAAGAACAGGTCCCAGCGCACCCTCTTTCTCCAAGAGGGCCGGGCCTCGGGCGAGTCGTTATTGCGCATCGTTTGTACCTCCCGGTCTTGCCGTATTCAAAGTATCAATCCCATGAGGGCGGCTATGACCAGTGCCGCTCCCAGAGCCAAGCCGTTGCGGATCGCGGTGAACCGCTTTCCGAGTTCCTTTATCTCCAGCGGCAGGAATACGAACCCGACCATCATCAGGGTCGTCACGAAAGCGGCAATGGACATGACCCCGGCCCCCAGATCCAGGAGCGATCTCGCCAGCGGAAAGGCTATAAGTCCCGGAATAAAAAGAATGGCGCCCAGGAGCGCCGCGAAGACCATGCCGAACGCTCCGCGCCCGGGACCTATAGTTGAGGCGATCCAACTCGCCGGAACGAAACCCACGATCAAGCCGATCACCGCGATTATCCCGAGCACCAGGGGCCCGATTCGTTTGGTCGCGTTGAAGGCGATGCGCAGAGCCCACTTCGTCTTCTCGCGGTTCCTCGCGAGCGACAGGACGAGGCAAGCCGCGGCGAAAGCGTCGATGACGATGGCGGTGGCGGACATCCTTTTACTTCTCCTCGCACATAACGATGAAGCGGTTGAGCAGATTCACGCGCTCCTTAAAAGCGCTCACCCAAAGGGCCAGCCGTCCGCGTCCTTGCGGGGTAATGCTGTAGATGCGCTTCGAGGGGCCGGCCTCGCCGGGCTGCCAGTCCGAGCGCACCAGACCCTGCCTCTCCAGCTCGCGGAGCATACGGTACACCGCGGGCGAGTCCGGCGGCGGGCCCGGAAAGGGCAGCTTGTCTATCTGGCTCATGAGCTGGTAGCCGTAGCTCGGCTCTTTCCTTATGAGGTAGAGAAGCCGCGGCTCGATAAAGCGTTTTTGAGGTCCTTCCCGCACAAAGCAAGCCGGGTCCAGGATCTCACTAGGCGCTCGGGCCCGCTTGGTTCCCTTACCTGCGCTCTCGCTAGGTCTGGCCATGGCCCCTCCTTCAATATCCATATATGTTATTTGCATCTATATGTTATTAGCATATAGGGGCGCCAGTCAATGCCTATGGTTATTCCCCCCGGCGGAGCTCTCTTTACTTGATAAACCGCCTAGGCCGGGCGTAAGCTTTCCCAGAGGCGTGAAAAGGAGAGCATGCATGCGGTTGAGGAAGGCTATGACCCCGGGCAGCAGGACGGGAAAGCTGGCTGTCCTCTGCTTGCTGGTGGCGCTTCTCGGGTTGGTTTCGTCCGGCGCCGCGTGCAGGTGGACCACGCCGAACCAGGGTGCTGAGGAGATCGCCGGGCAGTCGCCGGACTCCACCGAGCAGGAGTCCGTACCGGTAGCCGGGGAGGGCCAGGCGACTGAGGCCGGGTCCCAGGCATCCTCCGAACCCGCGCCTGCCGAACCGGCTCCCGTAGCGCCGGCACCTGCCTTAACTCCCTCGAGCCCGACCGAAACGCCACCGCCCCCGGCCCCCACGGCCAGCGGGTTGGTCTGCCTGGACCCGGGCCATGCGGATACACCCTACGAGATCGACCCGGAGACGGGCCTCAACACCATGGATTGGGCCAACGAGCCGGAGATAGAGATCGTTTGGGATATTGCGGTGCGGGCAGCGGCCATCCTGCGAGCGCGCGGCGTGGACGTAGTACTGACCAAGAGCTCCGCTTACGACCCGGTCAGCCTGAAGCAGCGCGCGGTGATAGCCAACTCCGCGGGAGCCGCCCTGGTCGTGCATATCCACACGGACCCGGGGATATCCAACCCCACGACCTTCTATCCGGGCGCGGCACCGTACAATTGGAAGGCCAACTCCGACTCGGGCAGGACGGCGTATATCTCGTCCGCCGTGCAACAGGCCAGCGCAGGGCTGGCAGGCGTCTTCCATTCCGCCATGGCGGCGTACCTGGCGGGCTCGCTGGGAGCAGGGGACGGGGGTCTGGCTATGGAGAACCGAGGCAGCACCGGGACGGGCAACTACGGGCCTGTCTTGAGCTACGACGTGTGGAGCTGGATTCCCACCTTCACCCTGGAGAACAACGAGTCCTTCGCCGATTCTCACCGCCAGGCTGTCGCGCAATCCGTCGCCGCAGGAGTAATCGCCTGCCTGAACGGCCGGTAAGGCCGCGCTCAGGCCTCAGTTGTCTCGAAGCGGGCCAGGTCCGTGATGTGATCAGCCGAAACCTCCGCCAGAGCGTTGTATAGCTCCACGTGAAAAGTGCCGGGGCGCCGCTCGCCCGAATGGGCTGCGGCTATCTCGCCGGCGATCCCGAAAGTGACCAGGCCGCCCACAGCGGCCGCCCAGGGGTCCGGTGAAACCGCCGCGAAACCCGCCACCGTGGTCGTGCACATGCAGCCGGTTCCGGTAACTGCCCGGAGGAGTGGGTGGCCGTTGAAGACGCGCGCCAGCCGTTTGCCGTCACTGACGGTATCGACGGGGCCGGTTATGGCCACGGTGCACTTCCGCTCCCGGGCAAGGTCTGCGCAGAACTCTTCCAGGTTCCCCTCGATGCCTATGGATTCCACTCCCCGGATCTCCGCCTGGGCTCCCGCCAGGGTGGCCGCCTCGGCCGCGTTGGCGCGGATGATCGACACCTGCACCTCGTCCAGTATGCGCAGCGCAGAGCGGGTACGCAGCGACGTGGCTCCCGCGCCCACCGGATCCAGCACCACCGGCACATTGCGGCGGTTCGCCTCCTTGCCCGCCAGAATCATGCTCTTGACCAGTTCCGGAAAGAGGGTTCCGATGTTCAAGACCAGGGAGCCGGCCAAGGCTACCATCTCCTCCACTTCTTCGGCGGCGTGGGCCATGACCGGGAGGGCGCCCAGGGCCAGCGTGGCATTGGCGGTCTCGTTCATGACCACGTAATTGGTGATGTGGTGGATGAGCGGTCTGGTTGCGCGGATGCAATCCAGCTCGCGGCCCAGGTTTGAAGAATCCAAGGACAATTCGATTCCCCCTTCAGAAAACGTCGTTTTGGGTCGATACCAGCGGGTAGAAAGCTACCATCTTTTATAGACGATGTTGTTGAAGGAGGCAACAATGAGAAGGCCGGCGGGCGGCAGTGGCAAACTGGAATATTTTTACAGAGGAGCGGAGGGAAGGCCCGTCGTCTATATCGCCAGGAACGGTATCCCATTGGAGCGGAGGCAACTCGCGCAGCCGCGCCTCAGGCACGTACGGTCCTCGAGAGGAGGGAAGATAGTTCCGGGTCATTAAGGAGCTTTGCTTCCGAGAGCACCAGCCAAAACGCTGGAAGCCAAGCCAGTCCGAAGCGGTAGAAGGCCGCAGGGCTGGCATTTGTGTTGGTTCAGACACGAGCGCGCTGTAGAATCCAGCGGGGCAGCAGGCGCAGGGACCTG
>JAHEXQ010000052.1 GCA_023252035.1 Actinomycetes bacterium | reverse complement strand
CAGCACGATAGATGACATTAAGGGGAAGGGCCGGCTCGGTGGGCGCCGAGTTCAAGTAGAAGAAGGGCGTTTATACGTTGCGCCTTACAGCGGCCGAGCGAAAAACGTTCCTCTCAAAGAAGATGCTCGAGTATGTCGCCGGGTTCCGGGTGGACGGCGCGGCTCGCGAGTTCGGGTTCATGGAGGTGCTGAAGGAAACTGGTTCGGAGGTCTCGGGCGGTGGAGGCGACATGTCGCCGGGATTCGGGTTCAAGGCCGAGACGTACGAGACCGGTGCCGGTCCGCGCGAGGGCACCATCACCGAGCAGTCCGATTACTTCAGTAAGCAGTACACGTACAGACACGACTGGAGCGCCATCAGAACCCGGATAGAGCAGGCGGCGGCGGCGGCTGGCTACCGGTTCAGTTACTCCATAAACTCCATAACCGGCAGAGAGTTCTGGAAAGTAAGATTACCTGGATAAAGCCAACGGGGGTTGCGATGAAAAAGAGAATGGTGCTTCTAGCGGCGGCGCTGGCGCTGCTTGCGCTTTTATGCGTGGTCGGCTGCGGAGGAGGTGGGGGCGGTTCGAATGCGCCGTCCGAGAGCGAGGTGGGAACGCGCGTATACCCGGGTGCCGAGTACATAGGCCCGGGTTCGGTCTCGGGCACTTACATGTACACCTCGAAGGACTCCTCGACCGAGGTCGTCAACTGGTACAGGAAGGAGCTTGCCGGCGAGCAGGATCTGACCGAGACGAACACCTTCGCTGAGGCGACAACAGGAGACGCGTTGAGCTATAGCGAGGACGGGAAGTCGGTATGGATCACGGTTATGCCGGGCATGGAAGGAAAGCCTACCTCGATTGACATCTCGGTGAGCAAGGCGATCAACTACTGACCTGGCTGTCCCTGTTTGAGGTAATCATAGTACTGCGGCATCGCTCCCATCGCGGCGCAGGGGGACCCTACTTCCTTGAAGATCATCGGTAAACCCTGGCAGTCTTCCGAATTATCGCTTGATATCGGTACAAATACTATAATGTCGTTTTAGCTCAGTTCGTAGTCGATATCGCACTCGCCGACCACGCCGCTTTTGGTCACTCCTTTGAGGGTGGCCTTGCGGCCGCCCACCCGCGAGATGGAGAAGAGGCCGGCCGGGATGATGGGGCAGAGGGTGGGCTTCTGTTCCTTGCGGAGCGCCTCGTTGCCGTGACAGATGTCGCACCCCCGCACCGCGATGGTGAGCTTATCCTCCGAGCAGGTGACCGCGGCCCTCTCCGCGAAGCCCAGGTCCTTCTCCAGGTACTCCTGGAGCGCGCTGCAAAATTCCTGTGCGTCTTCTATCTTGCCGCCCATTTTCTCCTTGAATTCATTGGCGAACTCGGATCCCACTTGTGACTTGAGTTTCTCCAGGTGGTCCTCGGAGGCCTTGGCCACCGCCGCGTGATACTTGACGAAGAAATCCCGGTTCATCTATGTATCCTCCCTCATGGTGATGAGACCGTCTTCAGACTACTTTCAGACCATCTTCACGGCGCCGCGCTCGCAGGCGTGGGCGCAATCCCCGCATTGCTTACATAGCTCGAAATCTATGGCCGTCCTGCAGGGCGCGTCCGGCTCGAAATCCGACGGCCCCTGCAGCACATGAAAGGCGCCGGTGGGGCAGGATTCCGCCGCCCCGCACTGCCCGCAGTGCTCGGCGATATCGCATTTCACCATGTCTATCCAGGGCAGCTTGAATCTCATCAGCTCACCTTCTCGTCCCTGTCCGTCGATATACCCATGGGGGTATGTTAGCATTATGCCCCTGCTCTATCAATGACAGCCGTATTTAAACTTGGAAAATCGGGCTATCTGTGATAGCTTGAAGTCAGGATTCGAGCTCCCGAGAAGTAGCGAAATTGCGGGGATCTCCGCTAAAAGGCCGAGGCTGGCTGACAGGCTTCTACTCGGGAGTTTTATCTGTGCATAATTCCCACCTTTGGCCGGACCTCACAGACAATCTCGGTATATCATCGTTATCTGTTCCAGGTTGCTTGTGCGCGGGTTGGAAGCGCGCAGCCGCTCGTTCAGCATCGCTTCGGAGGCCAGCAGCGGAATATGTTCCTTGCGCACTCCGCAGGCGGAGATGGTAGCCGGTAGTTGCAGCGCCGCGAAGAGATCGCGCACCGCCTGCACCGCTCGCCCAGCTGCTTCCCGTGGCGGGAGCCCCGCGGCATTGGAGCCGAAGAGGAGAGCTATCTCGCGGTAGGCTTCCGGGACTTCGGTCAGGTTGAACTCCATGACAGCGGGCAGTAGGACGGCGTTGGCCACGCCGTGCGCTACGCCGAAGAGCGCGCCCAGCGGATGGGCCAGCGCGTGAGCCAGTCCCAGCCCCGAGTTGGAGAAGGCCATCCCCGCAAGGGTGCTGGCGAGTGCCAGGTGATGGCGGGCCTCCCGGTCCGAGCCGTCCTGGAAGGCGCGCGCGAGGTACGAGGCGATGAAGCTGACGGCACGGAAGGACCAGCCGCGCGTCATCTCCCAGGCACCCACGGTGACGTAGGATTCCACCGCGTGGGTCAGCGCGTCAGCACCCGTGGCCGCAGTGAGTGCGGGGCTCATGGAGGCGGCCAGCTCGGGGTCCACGATGGAAAGGGCCGGATAGAGGAGGGGGCTGAGCACGGACATCTTGCGGTGGTTGGCGGTGTCCGTGAGCACGGCGATCTGCGTGGCTTCACTGCCGGTGCCGGAAGTGGTGGGGATGCAAACGAGGGGAAGCGGAGGCTGCGCTATATTGCCCGTGCCGAAGAAGGCGCTGGCCGGACCTGGGTTAGTGAGGCGCGCGGCGATAGTCTTGGCCGCGTCCAGCGGGCTTCCCCCGCCCAGCCCGATGACCAACTCCACACCCTCGGATGCCCCGAGTTCCGCTCCTCTCTCCACGGTCTCCACATCGGGATCCGCCTTCACCTCCGCAAAGTGAATGCAATCCCCGCCCGACTCGCTCAGCATATCCCGGATAGCGGTGACCGCGGGCATGCTCGCGGTAGCCGTCCCGCCGGTGACGAGCAAGGCATTTTTCCCCAGGGCGGGCAGTCGTTCCGCCAGAACGGCGAGGGAGCCTTCGCCGAAGAGCAGGCTAGTGGGAAACCAGAGCTGATGCACTTCTATCTACCTCCTGGATCGTGTCCGCGCCTTGTTATCTCAAGTCCGCATTCCGGCGCCGTGAAGGGACTCCAGCAGCAGGAGTAAAACGGGCTCATGGGCCGTCACTCTTATGATAATATAGCTACGTCCTGGCTGTGCGCCGGGGAGAGGGGGAGTCCGGAAAGAGAGCGAACAATGGGCAGATTAACCACTTCGATTATACTGAACGACCGGCTCAACATTATGGAAGCCGGCAAGGGTTGCGAGGTCTTCCTGGGAATCGCCCCGGATCTCTGCCGCGAACGTCCGCTCGAGGACGTGGCGCCGAAGCTGTTCGCGCTCATAAAGGATCTGATCGCCAAGGCCGGTAAAGGCCGCTCCGTCGAGAACTACGCCATCCCCTATAAGGTGGACGAGCGCATGTCCCCTGTCCTGGTCTCGGCCATCCCTTATCCGCTCTCCACCCTGGGCATCAACGGGGTGCTGGTGACCTTCAGCACGGACCTGGGCGGCGAGTCCCCGCAGGAGGCGGCCGAGCCTTCCGGGGAGACGGTGGAGCAGCCGGCGCTCTTTCCCCGCATGGAAGCCCTGGCCTACCTGGCCGAAGGCGTCTTCCTGGCGGACCTGCGCGGCGTCATCTCCTACGCCAACCCCGCCTTCGCCGAACTCACCGGCTATACGGCCTCCGGGCTGGAGGGGAGGCCCTTCGGCGACCTGCTGACCGAATCCTACGATAAGGCGGCCTGGGAGCGCGTTCTGGACATGGTGCGGCTCTCCAACTGGGAGGGAGAGCTGCAGATCGGGACTGCCACCGGGCAGGTCATACCGGTGCTGGTATCGCTGTCCACGGTGCACGACTCCGGCGGCGTACCTCTAGGCGTTGCCGCCGTGGTACGCGATATGCGGGGCATCCACGCTCTGCAGGCGGAGAAAGAGTCGTCTCTGGGGCGCCTCTGGAGCCTGGTGGACAGCTCCCCCGCTGCCCTGATTTGTTTCACCCCCGACTTCCGGGTGACCCTCTGGAACGAAGCCGCAGCCCGCCTGTTTGGATGGAGCATGGACCGCGTCATCGGCTCCGACTTCATGCAATTGATAGACGCGGCAGATCGCGAGTTCCTGGAAGGAGCCGTGCGGGAGCCAGGCAGCCAGCTTTATCGAGGAGGCATCGAGATACAGGCCCTCACCGCCGCGGAGGAGAGCATCTCTCTGCGCTTCAAGGCGGCGAGGCTGGAGACGGGCGGCGCAGCCCGCGAGTGGCTCCTGCTGGCGGAGAAGGCCTCGGAGTCAGAACCGGAGGGAGGAGTACCGGAGGAAGGTACCAGGGCGATCGTATCGCGGGAAGGGCAGGAGCAACTACACGAGGCGGAGCTGGAGTTGAGCGCCCTGCGCGGCGGCCAGGAGGCCAAGGACGAGTTGACGCGCCTGGCGGCCAAGGAGCTGCGTGACCCCCTGACCTCTCTGAAGGCCGGTACCGTACTGCTGCGCGACAACCTGGACAAGTTCTCGCCAGGCGAAGCCTGGGCGCTTCTCGAACACATGAACCGCGCTACAGAGCAGATAGCGCTCCTGGTTCAAGAGATAGCCCACATACCTATGGCCGAGAGTGTGCCCCGTCGTCTCGGGAAGCAGCGCGTGAACCTGTCACAGCTCGTGGCCGAGGTCCTGGAGGCCATGGAAATCCCGCAGGAGCGCTACCGAGTGGTGACCAGTATCGCGGAGGACTTTCCCGAGCTGGCCAGCGACCCCGACAAGTTGAAACAGGTCCTCTTCCGCCTGCTCGACAACGCCGTCAAGTACTCACCGCAGGGCGGTTACATCGGTCTGAGCGGGAGAGTTGTGGGAGATAACGCCCTCATATCGGTGAAGGACCGCGGAGAGGGAATGGCCGCGGAGGACCGCAAGCACGCTTTCCGCAGGCTGCACGTGCTCCCTGAGCCGGATCCTCAAGGGGTGGACGGTCTGAAGCTGGGCCTGTACCTGTGCAAACGCTACGTGAGTGTTCTGGGCGGCGAGCTGTGGGCCGAGAGCGAGCCGGGAACCGGGACCACCGTGCATTTCACCCTGCCGTTGGACTCCGAGAATACGCTTGAATAAGGGGGACCACCATCATGGCTGAGCGAGAACTGAGGATACTGGGCATCTCCGGCAGCCCCGTGAAGGAGGGTAACACCTGGCAACTGCTGGACGAGGCCATGCGGGCCGCGGACGGCGAACCCGGAGTGAGCTGCGAGATCGTCACCCTGGCGGGCAGGAAGCTGGGGGACTGCCGGCAGTGCAACTGGTGCTTCAAGAAACAGACGGGAGAGTTGCGCTGCGTGCAGGAAGACGATATCACCGAACTCTACGGCAAGATGGAGGCGGCGGACGGCATCATCATGGCGACCCCCGTGTACTTCGGCCGGCTCTCCGGATACCTGGCCACCCTGATAGACCGTATGCGCCCTTACGTCCATGGAAATATCAGCCGCGGCCTGCTGCGCAACAAGGTGGGAGCTGCTATGGCTGTCTCCTGGTTCCGTGCCGGGGGCGGCGAGATGGCCATCGCCACCATATGCCAGTTCTTCTTCGCCGTGAACATGGTCATCGCCTCGCCTGAACTTGGCCTCACCGGTGCCATGGCCTATTCGAGCCTGGCTGGCCTGGGCGGCCGGGAGGGCGACGACCGCCTGCTGGTGCAGAAGGATATCTTCGGCATGGCCTCTGCGCGCTCCACAGGAGCGCGCGTCATCGAACTCGCCCGCCTCCTCAACCCCTAACCTTTCATTTGGGGACAGGACCTAAAGTAAGGATAGCTATCCTTACTTTAGGTCCTGCCCAGAAAATAGCATCCAGCATACCATATGTTGTGGCTCATCGCGGTGGTGTACTGGACCTGTTTTCACTCTCTGACGGTGCTACTACCGGGGCATGGTCGACTATCCCCAAATTAAGGATTTACAAAGACTGACTGGTTGGTCTAACATTAAGTGGACGTTTTCCGCGAAGGGGAGGAACCATGGCCAAATCTCTGGGCAAGCGAAGAAATCTGGCGAAGGACCAGCGCGAACTGGAGATAAAGGAAGCCGCACTCAAGATATTCTCCGCCAAGGGCTACCACCGCACCACCATGGCCGAGATCGCCATGGAGGCGGGCTACGGCAAGGGCACCATCTACTGGTACTGGAAATCCAAGGAGCAGCTCTACTTCGCCCTCATCTCCCACCTGCACGACGAGATCCTGGCCCTGGTGGACGAGGCCGGAAAGGCCGAGGGCACCGCCCTCGAGAAGACCAAGAACCTGGCCGACGGCATGATAGATGTCTACTATCGCAACCGCGAGTACTGCAAGCTCTCCTGGCGCATGCGCGCCGAGGAGCCGCAGGCCTTCTCCCCGGAGTACGTGCAGGCGCTCCATAACTATGTGATACGCACCCGTAGGGCCTTGGAGACCCTCCTGAAGCAGAGCTCCAGAGAAGGCTACTTCAAGGGAATCGATCCTTATTACCTCTCCTGCATAATCCTGGGCACGGTGGAGGGGATGGAGATCCAGTGGCTGGAGGACCAGTCCACTTTCGACCTGCGAAAGGGCATGGATATAGCCCTGCAACTGTTGGCGAGCCGGATACCCGGAGGCGAGGGTTCCTAGCCGGCGGACAACACCGGCGAAAGGGGAGGCATGAAAGGCAAGTACATCATCTGCCATGATGTAGGCACGAGTGGCAGCAAAGCTGTTCTCACAGATCCTGCCGGCCAGATCATCGCCAGCGAATTCGAGCCCTACAAGACCAGTTACCCCAGCTACGAGTGCGCGGAACAGGAGGCTGCGGACTGGTGGCGAGCCGTCACTGCGACCACCCGGCGCCTAGTGAGTCGCACCGGCATCGAGCCCGGTGAGGTTATGGGCATGGCCTATGCCACGCAGATGCTGGGGATACTTCCAGTGGACGAGGCGAGCGAGCCCCTCTGCCCCGCCATAATCTGGCTGGACTGCCGCGCCGAGGAGCAGGCCTCCCGCCTGGTGCGCCGGCTCGGGGGCAAGACGGTGGTGCGCACCGTGGCCGGCGTGGTGCCGTCGGGGAAGGACGTCATCTGCAAGCTGGCGTGGCTCCGTGAGAAGGAGACGGAGCTGTGGCGCAAGGCCGCTCTCTTCCTGGACGTCAACGGCTACCTCATCTACAAGTCCACCGGCAAATTCGTGATCGACCAGTCGGGGGCCTCGGCCACCGGGCTCATGGACAACAAGACGCGGCAGTGGTCGGCGCTCTTCGCGCGGCTGCTGCGCATACCCCTGGACAAGCTGCCTCCGGTGAAGAGCAGCATAGAGATAGCAGGCGAACTGACGGCACAGGCCGCTCGCGAACTGGGTTTGGCCGAGGGCACCCCGGTTATCTGCGGTATGGGGGACGTCCCCGCTGCGGCCACGGGCTCCGGCGCGCTGGCGCACGGGGACGGCCATATCTACATCGGCACCTCGGGGTGGCTCTGCCTCTCCATCGACAAGCCCCGCAACGCGGGCAAGTTCGGCATCGCCAGCATCGCCTCCGCCGACCCGCACAAGTTTCTCCTCATCGGCGAGACGGAGACCGCCGGGGCTTGCCTCAAATGGTTCGCCGAGCAGATGGCGCGGCGGGAGGAACTGGAGAAAGCGCAGGGCGACTTCGGCATCTTCGAGGTGTTCGACAATGTCGTGAAAGAGGTCCCGCCGGGAGCGCGCCGCCTGCTCTTCACACCCTGGATGTACGGGGAGAGGGCTCCCGTCACCGACGTCTTCCTGCGGGGAGCCTTCATCAACGTGAGCATGGACCATACGCGCGAGGACATGCTGCGGGCGGTCTATGAAGGAGTGGCCCTGAACTGCCGCTGGTTGCTGGAGGCGGTGGGCACCATCGGGTTCCCCTGCCGCACCGTGCGGGCCATCGGCGGCGGGGCGCGCAGCGACGTCTGGATGCAGATCTTCGCGGATGTGACCGGCCGGCGCGTGGAGGCGGTGGAGAATGCGCAGGAGGCCGGCGCGGTCGGCGCGGCGCTCGCCGTCGCCGTCGCCCTGGGCATCTACCCCAACTACGAGGACCTGAAGCACGTGGTCAAGGTGCGCCAGGCTTACGAGCCCAATACCAAGAACCAAGGGGCCTACACCGAGCTTTTCGAGGCCTTCAAATATTTGTACAAACGGTTGGCGCCCGCCTATCGGGAGCTCAACCAGAGAGATTGAACCGGGAACAAGAAGGAGGTTATCCGATGATAGATTATTCGAGCAAACCCCAGGCCTTGCCGGAGAGCATAGACTTGGACGATTTCATCGTGGCCACTTACTACGGGGCCATGCCGCGGGAGATGCTGGCCTACTACGTGGCGCCGTTCCTCGCCGTTGAGCAATCCACGGGGACCTGGACGCCGGTGCCGGGCGAGACCCCTGAAGTGCGCGCCGCCCATGTGGCCAAGGTCATCGCCGTGTGGGAGGTTCCCCAGTGGGAGTTCGAGGTGATGGACGAGGGCAAGGAGCGCCAGTACGTCATGCAGCTTGCCTTCCCCGTGCGCAACATCGAGTATCAGATCCCCATGATGCTCACGGCCACGGTGGGGAACATCTCCATGGGCGGCAAGGTGAAGCTGCTCGACCTGCACTTCCCCAAGAAGTACACCGAGGGCTTCCAGGGCCCCAAGTTCGGCATCGATGGTGTCTACGACATCCTGGGCGTCAAGGGCCGTCCGCTCCTGAACAACATGATCAAACCCTGCACGGGCTACAAATGCGAGATCGGCACCGAGCTCTTCTACCAGGCGGCGCTGGGCGGCTGCGACTGCATCAAGGACGACGAGCTCATCGCGGACATGGCTTTCAACCGCGTGGAGGATCGCGTGAAGGCCTACATGGCCATGGAGAAGCGGGTCTTCGAGGAGACCGGCGAGCACACTCTCTACACCGTGAACGTGAGCGACAACCTGCCCAAGATGTTCGAGACGGCCAGGCGCGCCGTGGCTGCCGGGGCCAACGCCATCATGGTCAACTATCTCGCCGTGGGCCTGCCGGCCCTGCAGGCGCTGGCCGAGGACCCCGAGGTGAATGTGCCTATCATGGCCCACATGGACTGCGCCGGCGCCCTCTATGAGTCCCACTACTCGGGCATCTCCAGCCACCTGGTGCTGGGCAAGCTGCCGCGCCTGGCCGGGGCCGACATCGTCGTATTTCCCGCCCCCTACGGGAAGGCTCCCTTCCTGAAGGAGCGCTTCATGCCTTGCGCGGACGCGATGGTCTATCCGCTGCATAACCTGAAGCCGACCATACCCATGCCCTCCGGCGGCATCACCCCCTCCATGGTAGCCCAGTGTATCTCCGACCTTGGGCCGGAGATCATGATCGGCGCGGGCGGCGGCATCCACGCGCACCCCGCGGGACCTGCCGCAGGTGCGAAGGCCTTCCGGCAGGCCATAGACGCCTACATGCAGGGAATCCCGCTGGAGGAGCACGCGCAGCACCACCAGGAGCTGGCGCAGGCGATAGGCGTTTGGGGCCACCTGCATCAGGGCAACTTCTTTAAAGAACAGTCCTAGCGGGGACGGCGCCGCCGCAGGCGGCAGCCTCGATGCGAAACACAACTCGCTCGCTACGGCGGGCAAGTTGTGTTCTTGCGGGAGGGGGATGGCCTTGGAATACGATGACGTCATCTCGGCTCTCGCCGATCCGCGCTTCTATCCTGAGTATGAGGGTCGCACGGGCTCGCCCGGCCAGTGGCCGCTCGAGCATCTCCAGACCACTATCTCCCATATCTTCGTAACGGAAAGCGGCTCCGTTTCTGCCGCCTGGAGCTGGAGCTGAACCGGCGGCTGGCGCCGTCTATGTACCTCGAGGTTACCTTTGTGGGACAGGCGGATGGCCGGCTGTACCTGGGGCGCGGCCGGCCCGTGGAGTACGCGGTGAAGATGCTCCGCTTGCCCGCCGGGCGCATGATGGACGTGATGCTGGAACGCGGATGCGTAACCCCGGCGATGTTGGAGGCGGTGGCGGAGCGCCTCGTGGCTTTCCACGCGGTGGCGCGCATCGGCGGCGAGGCGGATGAGGGCGGATTGCTCTCCACCATCCGGGCCAACCTGGACGAGAACTTCGAATAGACGGAACCTTTCGTCGACCTGGTCGTCTCGCGGGAGCGCTTCCGTGCCATCCGGGATCACGCTGACGGTTGCCTCGAGGCGAAGCGGGGGGGGGTCTTCGAAGCCCGGGTCCGCGATGGCCGCATCCGCGACTGCCATGGCGACCTGCATTCGCGCAACATCTGCATAGCGGACGACGACATCTATATCTACGACTGCATCGAGTTCAATCACCGGTTCCGCTACGGGAATGTCGCCTCGGAGGTCGCATTTCTGGCCATGGACCTGGATTACAGCGATAGCCCTGAGCTGGGAAGCCATTTCGCCCATCACTATGCTGAGCTGGCCGGGGATGAGGTGCTGCCCGAGCTGCTGGATTTCTACCGCTGCTACCGCGCTTTCGTGCGCGGCAAGGTGCTCTGTCTCTCGCTCGGCGAGCGCGAGATCGACAGCGAGCAGAGGCGCACCGACCTGGAGAACGCCCGCCGCTACTTCGCCCTGGCCCACCTCTACGCGCTGGGGCCGCACCGGCCGCTGCTGCTGGTTATCTGCGGGATGACGGGAAGCGGCAAGAGCACGCTGGCGCGGGTCGCGGGGGCCAAGGCTAGCGTGCTCAGCTCGGACCTGGTGCGCAAGGAGCTCGTGGGCATCGCGCCGCCCGAGCACCGCCGCTAGGTTTTCGAATTCGGCATCTATTCCCCCGAGTTCACGGACAGGACGTACGCGGAGATGATGCGGGAAGCCGAAAAGGCGCTTGAAAGCGGAGACTCGGTGGTGCTGGACGCGACTTTCGACCGCCGCAAGCACCGCCTGCGAGCGTGGGAACTAGCTCGCATGACCGGCGCCAAAATTTTCCTCGTGGAGTGCCGGGCTCCGGAGGGCGTGCTGCTGGAGCGTCTGAAGGAGAAGATGAGCAACCCGCCGGAGATCTCGGACGCGCGGCCCGACCTCTTTACCTACTGCGGGATGCCTGGGGGCAGTGGAGGAGCTCCCCTTGGACATGTGCCTGCGCGTGGACACCTCGCAGCCGCTCGCCATCACGCTGACGGAAATCCGGCGATTATCCTTAATTTAGGTCCTGTCCCCATGTCAAGGTTTGTTATACTTTGCTTGGTATGAAAAAGATACTTGTAATAGAGGACGAGAGGCCCATGGTAGAGGCCGTTAAGTTCAGCTTGGAGAAGGAAGGCTTCGCGGTCGATATGGCCCTGGACGGAAAGACCGGCCTTGAGTTCTTTCACACCGCGCACCCCGACCTCATCCTGCTCGACCTGATGCTGCCGGGCATGGACGGGCTGGAGGTTTGCCGGCTCATCCGCCGGGAATCCGCCGTGCCCATCATCATGCTAACCGCCAAGGACTCCGACGTGGATAAGATCGTGGGCCTGGAGATGGGGGCGGACGATTACGTGACCAAGCCCTTCAACGTGCGGGAGCTCGTGGCCCGCGTCCGCGCTGTACTGCGCCGTTCCGCCGGCGGCGAGGACGAATACGCCGCCAATGTATTGGAGCGCGGGAACATCGCCATTGATATGGAGCGCCACGAGGTCCGCGTGGACGAGCGAGTAATAGAGATACCGCCCATGGAATTCCGCCTGCTGGAACTGTTTCTGAAGAATCCCGGGAAGGCGCTGGCGCGCGAGTACCTGATAGCCAAGGCCTGGGGAGGAGATTTCTACGGCCAGACGAAGACCCTCGATGTGCACATCCGCCGCTTGCGGGAGAAGGTCGAGACTGACCCCGCCAATCCGGCGCATATCAAGACGGTGAGAGGAGTAGGTTACCGCTTTGATTCCCCCTGAGGAGAAGCGGCCTAACCCAGCCGCCAGAAATCTCAAGCGCATGCTCATCCGCCGCTACGGTATAGTGGTTGTCCTTGTTTTCCTGGCCGTTTCCCTCCTGGCCGTCATCCCGGTCAGATCGTCCGTCCTGGGTATCGAAAAGAAGCGCCTGCAGGGAGACGCTGAGGTCATAGCGGGCACCGCAGCCCAGTACATCAAGCAAGGGCGGGGCGCCGACTTGTCCGGGCTGACCTCTATCATCGCGCCGCCCAACGCCGAGCTGCGCGTAACCCTCATCGATGCGGAGGGCAAGGTGCTGTCCGACTCGGAACAGGACCCGGCCAGCCTCCCCAACCAAGCGGACCTGCCCGAGTTCCTCAGCGCCCTGGCTGGAAATATCACCTGTGTCATCCGCGAATATGGGAGTGTGGGCCCGGCAGGCAACTTCTTCTTCGCAGCGGCGCCGGTGACCCTGGATTCCTCCATCGTGGGCGCGGCGCGGGTCTCCAAGGCCGAGGCCGAGGTGGATCCGCTGATCTTCCGCATCTGGGGGATATTCCTGGGTGCCCTGGGTCTCGTACTCCTCACCGTGGTGCTCATCAGCCTGTGGACGCACGGGACTATCATGCGAGGGATCTCCGGAGTGAAGGAGGCGGCCTCCGCCATAGCTGCGGGCAGCCTGGACCGCCGGGTACCCGAGCCAGATATCGAGGAGTTTTCCGAATTGGCCCGGAGCATGAACGCCATGTCGGCCCAGGTCAAGGAGGATCTGGTGGAGCTCTCGGAGCAGAAGGGAAAACTGGAGACGGTGCTCACCAGCATCTCCGCGGGCATCCTGGTCACCGATACCGAGAACCGCATCCTGCTTATGAATCCGGCAGCGGAAGCCCTGATGGGGATAACTGCCGCCGCCGCGTTAGGAGCGAGGGTCATTGAGATATTTCCCAGCCATGAGATTGACCTGGCCTTCGCCCGCGCGACAAAAGGGGAGAAAGTCGATGAGCAGCATACCCTTATTTATCCGGTGAAGATGACCCTGCGCGTGGAGGTGACCCCGGTCTTGGGCGCGTCGGGCGAGCCGGTATCCACCGTGGGCGTGGTGGAGGATGTCACGGCGGCCAAGCGGCTGGAACGCATCCGCAAGGATTTCGTGGCCAACGTCTCGCACGAGCTAAGAACGCCGGTGGCAACGGCCAAGGCCCTCGTGGACGCCCTGCTCGCGGGGGCGGCCGCGGAGCCGGCCACGGCCGAGCGTTTCCTGGGCAGTCTCGACCAGGAGGTGTCGCGGCTCGCCCAGCTCATCGAGGACTTGCTGGCCCTCTCCCGGCTCGAGGCGGAGGAAACTCACATACGCCTGGAGCCGCTGTCCGTGGCCGCGCTCCTGGAGGATGCGGTGGAGCGCAAAGCGCGCCTGGCCGCCGATTACCAGGTAATCGTGAAGACGAAGCTGGACTACACGGGCGAGATACGCGGGGACCGCAAGCTGCTGGACACGGTCTTTAACAACCTCCTGGACAACGCCATCAAGTACAATCGCCCCGGAGGCGACGTGACCGTCGCCTCTGCAGTCGCAGATACCGGCAACGCGGTCGAACTGTCGGTGACCGATACCGGCATCGGCATTCCCGAAGAAGACCTGCCGCGTATCTTCGAGCGCTTCTACCGGGTGGACAAGGCGCGCAGCCGGGACACCGGAGGCACAGGACTGGGGCTCTCCATCGTGAAGCACATAGCCGAGGTACACGGCGGCTCGGTATCGGTGGAGAGCGAGGAAGGCATGGGCTCCCGCTTTACTCTGCGCGCCCCGAAAGTCTGACCTCCAACTTCGCAGGGGATCAACCACCGCAAAAATGCTATGGAAAGCCCCGCCCTACTGCATTACCCCGATCACGATGATGCGCTGCGCGGCGCTGTACCAGGGATGGCAGGCCGTAAGCGTCACCTGCTTGTCCGTCCCCTGCTCCAGGACCGAGAGATCGGTCGGCTCTACGATGCGGGTCTCCGTCACCTTGTAGGTGTAATCGCCCGCTGCCGTGCGCAGGATGATCTCGTCGCCTGGCTGCAGCTCGTTGATACTGCGGAAAGGGGCACCGTAGGTAGTGCGATGGCCCGAGATCACGCAGTTGCCCACCTGGCCGGGGACGGCCGTCCCGTTTATATGGCCGGGGCCCTTCTTCAAGCTCTGCTCATCCTTCATGTCGGCCAGCTCCACCACGATGGCGTCCAGGCCTATGCGCGGGATGACGATGCGGGCGATGCCGTCACCCACCGCCATTGTCTGCACGTTGGGGTCGGACAACTGCTTCTCAGCCAGGCGGCTCTGCGCCTGGCTATAGCTGCGGTTGGTAAAGAAGAGATACAGGAAGACACCAGCTACCGTGA
>JAHEXQ010000185.1 GCA_023252035.1 Actinomycetes bacterium | reverse complement strand
CGACCTCGCCACCATCGAGAAACGGCGCGAAAAGACCGCCAAGGCAGCACGCAGCGGCGACAAGGAGAAGCAGAAGGAGATGGAGCTGCTGGAGCGCGTGGAGGCCCAGCTCTCCGACGGCTTGATGGCCAAGTCCATCGCGCTCAGTGAGAGTGAGCGGGAAGTGCTGCGCGACCTCTGGCTCCTTAGCTCCAAGCCCAACATCTACGTGGCCAATCTGGGAGAAGACCAGTTGGGGCAGGAGAACGATTGTCTTACCGCCATCCGCGGCGGGGCGGCGGAGGACGGCTCCGAGGTGGTGGCCTTCTGTGCCAAGCTGGAGGCGGAGATAGAGGAACTGTCGGACGAGGAGTCCGAGCAGTTCTTGGCCGACTACGGCATCACCGAGTCGGGCCTGCGCAGTTTTCTGCGCGCCTCCTTCCATCTGCTGGACATGATCAACTTCTTCACCTGCGGGCCGAAGGAGACCCGGGCCTGGCCTATCCGTCGGGGCCTGCGGGCGGCGGAGGCTGCGGGGAAGATCCACACGGACATGGAACGCGGCTTCATCCGGGCGGAGGTCATAGCCTACGACGATTTTGTGCATGACGGCGGCTATAGTGGGGCCAAAGACGCCGGGCATGTGCGCCTGGAGGGCAAGGATTACATCGTGCAGGACGGCGACGTCATCGTCGTGCGCTTCAACGTCTGAGAGCGCCGCGTCACCAGCGCGTTAGGGCAGCCTGCCATCTCCCGCCGCGGACTCCTTCAGCAGGTGTTCGATGACCAGGCGGGCCGCAGTATGCGGGTCCAGTTCCCGGGTTCCGGCGATGCGCTCCACCAGTCCGCTCATGGGCCCTTCTTCGTCCACGGTGGCGAGTACCGCCCTGGCCACACGGCGGTTGATTATCTCCAGCAGTTCGGCTCGAGCTCTCTCGCGCACCTTCTGGTCCAGCAGGCCGGCGGCCTCAAGGTAGGCGCGGTGGGACTGGAGGGCATCCACCAGCTCCACCGACCCCTGGCCGGTCAGCGCCACGGTGGGGATCACCGGAGGTTTCCACTCTCCCTCCCCGAAGTGCCCGGAGGTATCCACCATCATACGCAGCTCGGCCAGGGCGCGTGCGGCTCCCTCGCGGTCGGCCTTGTTAACGCAGAAGATGTCGCCTATCTCCATGATGCCGGACTTGATGGCCTGTATCTCGTCCCCGCTGCCGGGCATGGTGATGACGATGGAGGTATGGGCGTAGCGGACGATATCCACTTCGGCCTGCCCGGCGCCTACCGTCTCCACCAGGATGACGTCCTTGCCGAAGGCATCCAGGATATTGATGGCATCGTTGGTGGCGGCGGCCAGGCCGCCGAGAGCCCCCCGGCTGCCCATGGAGCGAATGAAGACCCCGGGGTCCGTGGCCAGTTCCTGCATGCGGATGCGGTCCCCCAGGAAGGCACCGCCGGTGAAGGGGCTGGTGGGATCCACGGCGATGATGCCGATGGTGTGTCTCCGGTTGCGCAGCTCCCTGGCCACGCGCGAGACCAGGGAGCTCTTGCCCGTCCCCGGGGAGCCGGTGATGCCTACGATGTGCGCCTTGCCGGCGTGGGCGTGTAGGCGCTTGACCACCTCGGAGGCGCCCGGCCGGTTATTCTCCACCATGCTGATGAGGCGCGCGGCAGCCCGCCGGTCGCTGGCGATGAGCCTATCGAAAAGTTCCTGCGGATTGTCCATGCGCCCGCCTTCAGGTCTGTGGCGATTCTTCCTTTCCCGGCACGGTTAACGTATATTATATTTCCTCCAGGGTTGTCGGCAAAAGCGGGGGGAGCTGCATGGAAACCGCTACTGTGATAAACGGCACCAGGAGCCACACGCTGGCCGAGGTGAGAGTAGCGGTGCGCCGCGCTGACCGGCGGCGGGGGCTGCTGGGGACTTCCTCGCTGACCGAGGGAGAAGGGCTTCTCATCCTCCCTTGCCGCTCCGTGCATACCTTGGGTATGGCCTATTCCATCGACGTGCTGTTCATGGCCGGGGATGGCCGGGTGGTGAAAGCGGTGCGAGGCTTGCGGCCAGGTCGTGCGACCTGGCCGGTTCCAGCGGCCCGTATGGCCCTGGAGCTGCCCGCCGGAACCATCGAGGCAAGCGGCACGCTACCGGGAGACAGGCTCGAATTTATTCCTATCCTGTCTCAGGTTGATTAGCCACCATCTTGATAAGCCCGGTCGATTCCTGACCCGTCAAGCCGCGAAGCCACGCCGGGAGCCACTATGCTATTATCAGGGCGATGAGAGTCAGGGAGGGTATTTGATTGGCTACCATCGACTGGAGGATAACAAGGGAGTTTGCCGACGGCGCCGCTGCCGAGGAGACGGACCGCGTGGTGGTGGAGGCACCTCTGGAGGTACACGTGAACGGCCTGCCGCTGGTCGCTCTGATGCGCCTGCCCGGTGCCGATAAGGAGCTGGCTGCCGGCTTCTGCCTGACGGAACGCATAATCCCCGATGCCGCTTCCATAAACATCATCCGGCACTGCGGCCAGATGGCCGCTCTGCAGGCTGAGGGTCTGCCGCGTCCCGGGGGCGCGCCGCCGGAAGAACGAGGCGACGTGGTGGAGATGGAGGTTTCGGAGTCCGGCAACACGGACAGGTTCAAGGAAACCTTCGTGGTGCGTACCGGCTGCGGGGGAGCCGACCTCACTGAGGTGGGTGCGGACCTGGAAGGCTCTATCCAGAGCCAGTTGCGGGTCAGCCGCGCTGTGCTCCTGGGCCTGGCGGACCGGCTCACGGCGGAGCAGCCCGTATTCACCTCCACGGGAGGGACGCATGGAGCGGGCCTGTTCACCGCCGAGGGGGAACTCGTGGTGGTCATGGAGGACGTGGGCCGCCACAACGCCCTGGACAAGGCGGTCGGCTACGCGGCGCTGCGGCGCATCCCCCTGGAGGACAAGGTCCTGGTCCTCTCCGGCCGCGTCAGCTACGAGATGGTTACCAAGGCCGCCCGGGTGGGCATACCCATGGTCGCCTCGCTGGCGGCCCCCACCAGCCTGGGGTTGGCCATAGCCGAGAAGTCGGGCTGCACGGTCATAGGATTCCTCGGCGACCGCCGCTTCAATATCTACACTTACCCCGAGAGGGTGTCGGGCTGAATGTCCGCGGGGGGGACACAGCGCGAGGCCAGCACCTTCACCGGCGTCATCCTCGCCGGCGGCCAGGGCCGCCGGCTCAACTTGGATAAACCCTTACTGGAGCTGACGGGGCGCCCGCTCGTCGAGGACATGCTGGAGAAGCTCGCGGCGCTCTTCCCCGACGTTATCCTGGTGGTGGACAGGGGTGAGTCCCCCCTGGGAAGCTATGCGGGCGAGCGTGTGCTCGTGGTGCCCGACCTGGTTCCGGGGAAAGGCCCGCTGGGCGGAATTTACACGGCACTGGAGGCCACCCGCAGCGAGTTCATATTCGTGATGGCCTGCGACATGCCTTTCGCCTGTGTCGAGCTGGCGCGGCTGATGATGGAGCGGGCGCCCGGCCATCAGGCGGTGGTGCCGTGCCAGGGCCAGCTTATAGAGCCACTCTTCGCCATCTACCGCCGCGACATCCTGCCCATCGTCGCCGCGCGCGTAGCGCGCGGCGACCTGAAGATCCACGAACTCCTGGACGCCCTCGACGTGATATACATAGAAGAGGAAGTGAAGGCCTGCGACCCGAGCGGGCTCTGCTTCTTTAACATCAACACCGAGCACGACCTGGCGAAAGCCCGCCGCCTCCTCAAACCCTAAAAGCGAACAGAAAGGTACCCCGACCTGTTCG